>NZ_JBVIGX010000011.1:0-131244 GCF_055570595.1 Streptomyces sp. NPDC031132 | reverse complement strand
GGAAGAACGGCTAACCCACCGGGTCCCAAAGACGTGAGGCGAGCAGCCCAGTGGAGGGCTTAGGCGCGGTGGTCTGGTCCGCTCCTCCCCCCGCCCGACGGGGCGGAGGCCCGGCCAGGTCCGCCGGCCGATGCGGCCCGCCCGGGCCGGCCCCGCAGGCACGCCGGTCCGGCGTGCAGCACGGCTCGCCGCGTACGTCGGCTCGGCGCGCAGGCCGGTCCGGCTCACAGGCCGGTCCGGCTCACAGGGCCGGGGTCGGCGCCCTGCCGGCCTGGTGCAGCCGGCTCGGTGTGGCCCGGCGCCCGGCTCAGTCGCGGTCGGCGACGACCCAGGAGGCGGTCGCCACGACAGCCGCGGCCCCGAGGGCGGCCGGCCAGGCCCCGACCTTCTTGGCCAGCGGGTGCGCACCGGCGAAGCCGGCGAGGTACAGCGCGCCGAGCCCGGCAGCCGCGGGGGCGCCGCCGCGGCGGTGCCATTCGCGCCCGGCGGCGAGCCCGGCGGCGCCGAGTACGACACCGCCCAGCGGACGCTTCTTCGTCCACCGGGCGACGGCGTACCCGCCGACCAGTCCGGCGGCCGCCACTGCGGAACTCGGTACGCGCGCCATGCCCAACTCCTCAAGTCGTCTGATCTGACTGTCTCTGTCTCGCTGATCTCACTCGTGCTGCTACGAGGCTAACGCGGGGGCTTGACCACCCGGCGGGCCCCCAGCGCCCCGAGGACGAGCACGGCCCCGCCGATCACACCGTCCGGCACGGCGTCCTTGACGGCGCGCGGCAGCAGCGCCACCACACCCAGGACGAGGAGGAAGGCGAGCACGCACCGGCCGGTGGCCCGAAGCAGTCTGTCCACGGCTGCTCAACGCGCCGCGGGTCCCCCCGACACGGAGTGCGGGGAGGGGATTTGTCGCACACTCGCCGCATCCGTGCGATACGTGCTCCAGGAACCGGACCGGCATAAATTGACTCTCCCATCCCAAACGGGAAAAAGAGGAGCTCGGACATCGTGATCTGCTACGGACAGGCCGTCCTCGACCTCGCGGACGAACTGGTCGACGCCTATGCCGACGTCTTCTCCGCCCCGCCGTGGAACGAAGACGAAGAAACCATTCGCCAGTTCGCGGTCCGCCTCCAGGCCGACGCCCGGCGCCGTGGTTTCCGTACGGCTCTCGCCCAGTCCGCGGCCGGCATCGACGGCTTCGCCACGGGCTGGCTCACCCCGGCGTCCTTCCCCAAGGACCGCGGGTACGCCCAGGTCGCGGCGCAGCTGGGCTCGGAGCGGGTGCGGGAACTCCTGACGGGTGCGCTGGAGATAGACGAGCTCGCCGTACGCCCCTACGCGCGCGGCCACGGCACGGGCCGGGCCCTGCTCACCGAGATCACCGCCGACGCCCCGGACCGGCGGGCCTGGCTGCTGACCTCCCGCCTGGCCACCGACACGGTGGCCACGTACCGGCGCCTGGGCTGGCACGAGGTCACCGCCCGGCCGGGCACGCAGACGGGGGTGATCGTCTTCCTGTCCCCGGACCACCCGGGCCGCTAAAGAAGGGTCCCGCGGAGGTGGCCCCCGCAGGTGTCCCTCCGAGGTGTCCCGCCGATCACGCCGGGCATACCCGCGGCATGATCACACCGAAGCCGCTGCTGCGCAGGCAACTCAACCTGGCCACCCGCCACCAGCTCGCCGCGTCCGGGATCCCGGACGGCACGATCACCTCCCGCACCCGCCCGGGCGGGCCCTGGCAGCGCTTACTGCCCCGGGTCTACCTCCTGCAGACCGGGCCCCCGGACCAGCGCCAACGCGCCCTCGCCGCCGTCCTGTACGCCGCCGAGCCCGCCGCGGACCCGCTGTCCGGCGACACGGCCGTCCTCACCGGCGGCGCCGCCCTGGCCCTCCTCGGCATCCGCGACGTCCCGTACACCCCGGCCGACGTCCTGGTCCGCGCCCCGCGCCGGCTCACCGGGACCCCGGAGGTCCGCCCGCTGGCCACCGCGCGCTGGCCGCGCACCATCGCGGTGTCCGGCGTCCCGAGCACCCGCCTGGTGCGTGCGGCGGCCGACTTCGCCTCCCGGGCCGAGGATCCGGCGCGGATCCGCTCGACCCTGGCCCATGTCGTCCAGGCCGGCTGGTGCCACCCGCAGGACCTGCACGCCGAGCTCCGCGCGGCCCGTCTCCTCACCCGCCCGGCGATCCGCGCCGCCGCGACGGAACTCGTCGCCGGGGTCCGCTCGATCGCCGAGGCCCTGGCCCGGGACACCCTCACGTCGACGGACCTCCCGACCCCGCTGTGGAACGCCCGCCTGTACACCCCGGACGGCACGTTCCTGGCCAGCCCGGACGCGTACTGGCCCGACGAGGGCGTGGCCCTGGAGATCGACTCGGCGGAGTACCACTACACCCGCGACGCCTGGCAGGCCACCCTCCTGCGCCGCCTGCGCCTGGAATCCCACGGCATCCTGGTGGTCAGCGCAACCCCGTCGATGATCCGCGACACCCCACCCCAGGTCATCGCCGCCGTCCGCACCCTCCTCACCCTGGCCACCACCCGCCCCACCCCACCCACGGCCCAGGCCCGCGGCCACCAACAGCTGCAGCTCTTCCCTCGGGACCCGTAATCGGCCAGTTTTGACAGGATGTGATCGGTCATGTTTGACAGATGACGGTCGCTGCATAGCGTCATGCCATGACGATGCGGGATCTGCTTCTCGAGGTTGCACACACCTACGACCAGAAGGCCGGCACGCGCGCAGAGGTGCCTGGTCAGCAGGTACTTCGCGGTGTCTCCAGCCGCGACGATCTCGGGGTGACAGAAGGCTGGAGCGCTGCCGGGTACGGCGGCAACGGGAGCGCGGCCACGGCGCCATGGATCGGCGTGTTCGACCTGAAGATCAACACGGACCCCAAGATCGGTTTGTACCTCGCCTACATCTTCAGCACGGATCTGAAGTCCGTGACGCTGACCCTTCAACAAGGAGTCACCGACTTGAGCGAAAGGATCAGTGGAAAGAAGGCCTTCCACGCGCACCTCGAACGACAGGCCGATGAGCTTTACGGGGCGTTGTCATCGAGCCTGGCCGAGGAGTGGAACCACCGTCCGTCGTTCGGTTCGGGGAACCGTCCCGAGGCGTACGAAGCGGCGAGCGTGGTGGCCCGCACGTACGGGATCGATGAACTGCCCACCGAGGAGCAACTCCAGCAGGACCTGCGTGAGGCCGAGGTTCTTCTCCAGCAGGTGGCAGAGGCTGACACGGCCATGCGCGCCGCGCGAGAGGGCGGTGACGATGCCTCTGCCTCCTCGAAGCCGCAGCCGAAGCGGAAACGGAAGAACGCAGCGTCACCGGCGGTTGCATTCAAACCGGGGAACAGTGGCGAGTACGTGGCGCACATTGCAGCTCATCAGCAGATGAAGGGCCGGAAGCATGAGCTGTTGATCGAGGAATTCGTCGCGTACATAAAGACCCGGGACTACGGCGCGAGGAACCAGCGGATTCACCCCAAGGACCTGATCCTCGAGCTGGCCGATGTGGTCGACGGCGGCGCCCCGGAGTGGCTCGTCGAAGCCAAGGTCATCAGGAACGGGAACATCACCGCCGCCGTCCGTGAAGCCGTGGGGCAGTTGCGTGAGTACAGCTACTTCCTTTACCGGGAGAACGAGTTGGCCGCCCCCCACCTCGTAGCCCTGTTCTCCGAGGACATCGGGGTGTACGCGTCGTACTTGGAAGACCAAGGGATCGCAGCGGTTTGGCAGAGCGGTGATGGTTGGCAGGGAACGAGCACCGCTGCTGCCTGGGGGATGGTCGACTGATTGATCAGACAGGGCAGGCGCGTCCTAGCCCCCGTGGCACTCCGAATACGGCTTGCCGGAGGTGCACCAGCAACCGGACGTGGGGGTGGGGGGCCACGGGGTGGCCTTGCCGCGGGCCGCCAGCGTCGTGGCGTACTCCGGGAGGAGGGACGGGGAGGCCGGGGAGGTCTTCTCCGATGCCGCGAAGGCCTCGTACGAGGGGACGCTCGCCGTCACGATGCCGAGGTTCGTCGTGCCCGAGGCGGCCAGGGCGCGCAGGGACGACTCGATGTGCGCGAGGTGCGCCTCGTGCGAGGGGTACTCCGCCGCCAGGGTGGGGTACGAGGTGAGGAGCTCGGCCAGTTCCCGCTGGGGCCAGTGGAGGATCGCCACCGGGAACGGGCGGGAGAGCGCGGCGCGGCGGTCGCCCAGTTCGGCGCGGAGCCGGGCGATCTCGGCGCGGAGCTCGGCAGGGTCGTCGGAGCCGAGGGCCCAGATGCGCTTCGGGTCATGGAGCTCGTCCAGCGGGATCGGGCCGATGTGGCGGGTGTCGGCGACCATGTCCCAGTCGTCGTGCGGGAGTCCGAGGAGGCGGCGGACCCGATGGCGTCCCGTCAGGAGGGCCGTGGTGGCCGGGGTCAGGGGCGCGGACTCCGTGATCAGGAGCGTGGCCGCCTGGGTGAAGCACTCCTCCGAGGTGGTCAACTCGTCGTGGGCCTCGAGGGCTTCCGCGATGACCTCCCAGGGGGCCGGGTCCGCGGGCGCCGCCGCGCGGATGCCCTGGATGAGGGCGCGGGCCTCGGGCTCGTGGCCGTACTCCCACAGGTTCGCGGCCTGGAGCGCCTTGATCAGGTGGGGGTCGGCGGGTGAGGCGGCGAGGAGCTGGTCGTACAGCGCGCTGGCGCGGTCCCGGGCGTCACCCAGTTCGAGGTGGGCCGCGGCCTGGAGGAGCAAAGGCTCCTGGTCCTCGGGGTAACGGGTCGCCGTGCGGATGAGGCGCTCGGCTTCGGCGATGTGCTCGGCAGGCGTGTCAGGGCGCATGGTTCACACCGTACTGCGGCTGGTCTGTTGACGGGGGAGGACTTAAGGTGCGGCCCGTGCGGGATCACATGCGTGTGGTGGTGCAGGGAGGTGGCAGGCGCGGGGGGCGGGCCGGCCTTGCCGGGGTGCTGTGGGGCGCCGCCGAACTGGCCGTCACCGTAGGCGTGGTGGTGTTGTTGCTGGTGGTGCACCAGGTGTGGTGGACCAACCGGCAGGCCCTCGCCGGCGCGCACGAGCAGGTCCGGGAACTGGAGAGGGAGTGGACCCTCCCTGTTGATGTTGATTCCGATCCCTCGGTGGCGCCGGAGCCTTCCGCGTCGACCTCGGGTTCCGCTTCCGCTGCCGCGTCCGGGGCGCCGGTCGCCTCCGCCGCGCCCGCCCCGCCCGCTGCCGGGCCGGCGCCGGCGCCGGTGCAGGAGTCGGCGTACGGGGTGCTGCGCATCCCGCGGCTCGGTGTCGTCGTGCCCGTCGCGCAGGGGGTCGACAAGCGGGCCGTGCTGGACAAGGGGTACGCCGGGCACTACCCGGGGACCGCACAGCCCGGGGCGGAGGGGAACTTCGCGCTCGCCGGGCACCGCAACACCCACGGCGAGCCGTTCCGCTACATCAACCGGCTGCGGGCGGGGGACGAGCTGATCGTCGATGTACGGGGGCGGCGGTACACGTACGTGGTGGGGAAGGTCTTGGCGCAGACCAGCGAGCGGGACACCGGGGTGATCGCGCCCGTGCCGCGCAGCACCGTCCGGCCGGAGTACGGGTACAGCGAGCCCGGCGCGTACATCACGCTCACCACCTGCACGCCCGAGTACACCTCCACATATCGGCTCGTGGTGTGGGGAACCCTGAGGAGATAGTCCGCGTTCTTGTATGCGGTGAGGTGAGTACGGATCTCGGGAGGGGGGCGCTGTATGGCTCGGCATGAACGTGGGCGGCTGGTGATGCCGCTGCTGATGTCCCTGCTCCTGCTCGCCGGGATCCTCGGGTTCCTCGGGTTGTTCGCCGGGGAGGGCGGGCTGGGCGGGCTGGGTGCCGTCGTGGTCGCGCTCGCCGCCACCGTCGCCGCGGGTGCCGCGGCCCTCGCCGCCCGGCTGGTGCGGCCCGTGCCGCCCCACCGCATACGCACCGCGATACGTGATCGCGAGCAGCGCACCGCGTTCCTGCCGCAGCGTGATCCCGATGCCTCGGGCCGGTCGCGGCCCAGGGCGCCCGGACGTCTCGTCCTGACGGCCGCGTAGGGGCACCTGCTCCCTTCTTGTTTGGTTTGCCGTCGTGCCCCTCGTGGTCGTCGCGCCGAAATGCAGTTCTTTCGACGTTGACGAGACCCTTCGGAGGGCCCGCGTGTCCGTTTTCACCTCTCTTGTTGTCGAGCTGGGCCGGTTCCTGGAGCCGGTACTGGCCGAGTCCGCGACCGCTGCCGCGATCGTGCTGTTCACCGTGCTCGTACGGCTCGCCCTGCATCCGCTGAACCGGGCCGCGTTCCGCGGTGCGACCCCGGTGGCCGGGTGTCTGCCCGTGCTGCTCCAGCTGCCGGTGTTCTTCCTCATGTACCGGGCCTTCTCCTCGTCCGGGGAGCTGCTGGACCATCGGCTGTTCGCCGCCCCGCTCGGGGCCCGGTGGAGCGATGCCCTCGGGGACGGCGGCTTCCTCGGGGCGCAGGGGCTGGTCTTCCTCGGGCTGTTCGTGGTCATTGCGGCGGTCGCCGCGTGGAGCGCCGTACGGGGGCGGCGTACTGCAGCGCTGGCCGCGGCAGCGGCCGCTTCGGCTCCCGTGGCGGCCGTCTCCCGCGCGAAGGGCACGTCCGGGGTCGCCGCCGAGGTGAGCGCCGAGCAGCAGGAGATGCTGCGCAAGCTGGGCGGCGTACTGCCGCTGCTCTCGTTCGGGACGCTGATCACGGCGGCCGTGGTGCCGCTGGCCGCCGGGCTGTACCTGGTGACCACCACCGCCTGGTCCGTGGCGGAGCGGGCCTGGCTCCAGTACCGCAAGGAGGCGGCCGAAGAGCGCGAGCGTTCCAGTCTGTGAACAGGGTCTTGCGGATGGGGCGGCCATCTTGGAGGATCAACCAATTCTCCGATGGCCGCAACCCATCGGCAGGCCCGGGCTTGCCCATGGGCCGACCACCCACGACCACGGGAGAATGCCCATGAAGCTGCTGCGTGTCGGACCGGTCGGAGCGGAGCGTCCCGCGCTGCTCGACCAGGACGGGATCCTGCGCGACCTGTCCGGCCTGATCACGGATGTGGACGGCGCCCTGCTCGCCGACGACTCCGTGCTGTCCCGGGTACGGGACGCGGCGGCGGCCGGAGGCCTCCCGGTGCTGGACGCGGAGGGCCTGCGGATCGGTGCGCCGGTCGGCAGGATCGGCAAGGTCGTGGGCATCGGGCTGAACTACTTCGGGCACGCGGCGGAGATCGGCGCGGAGCCGCCGGCCGAGCCCATCCTGTTCCTCAAGGCCGCGGACACCGTGGTCGGCCCGGACGACACCGTGCTGATCCCGCGCGGCAGCGTGAAGACCGACTGGGAGGCCGAGCTCGGCGTCGTCATCGGCGCCACCGCCCGCTACCTGTCCTCCGCTGCGGAGGGCCTGGCGCACGTGGGCGGATACACGCTGGTCAACGACGTGTCGGAGCGCGAGTTCCAGATCGAGCGCGGCGGCACCTGGGACAAGGGCAAGAACTGCGAGACGTTCACCCCGCTGGGCCCGTGGCTGGTCACCGCCGACGAGGTCGAGGACCCGCAGGTCCTGGACGTGAAGCTGTGGGTCAACGGCGAGCTCAAGCAGGACGGCAACACCGCCGACCAGATCTTCCCGGTCGGCGAGGTCGTCCGGTACCTGAGCCAGTTCATGACCCTGTACCCGGGCGACGTCATCGTCACCGGCACCCCGGCGGGCGTGGCCATGGGCCAGCCGGAGCAGAAGCCGTACCTGCGGGCCGGTGACGTCGTGGAGCTGGAGATCGAGGGCCTCGGCCGTCAGCGCCAGGAGTTCAAGAGCGCGTAGCCGGCCGCGAACGAGCAGGTGTGGCGAGAAGGAGGGGGGTCGCCTTTGGCGGCCCCCCTGTTCGGTCGCACCCGGACGGGTGCGTGCGTACGTACGCGGTGCCGGTCGGTCAGCCCTTCGCGGACCTGCGGCGACGGCGGCCGGCGACGAGCAGGCCGGCGCCCGCGCCGAGCGCGGCGGCGCCGCCGCCCGCGATCAGGGCGGTCTGGGTGCCCGTGCTCGCGAGCGCGGCGGACCCGCCCGCCGCGGTCACGTGGGTGTTGCCGCCCGACGTCGTGACGGTGGCCACCGTCTGCTGGACGCCGCCGTCCTTGCCCGCGCCCGTCTTGCCGGTCAGCGCGTCGGCGGCCTTGTCCTTGTCGCGTGCCGTGAACTGCCCGGTCTTCAGGAACTCGGCGCGGTCCGCGGGCGTGCCGTTGATCGCGATGATCGCGGCCTTCTTCAGCTCCGGGCCGGCCTTGTCGAGCATCGCCCAGATCAGGACCATGTTGTCGTCGTCGCGCAGCTCGTGCTGCGTGGTCGTCACGAAGGTGCGCAGCTCCGCCGGGGTCGGGTTGCCCTTCAGGAGGTTGACGATGCCCTCCTTGAGGCCCGGGCCGGCGCCGTCGAGCATCGCGAACAGCGCCACCCGGTCGTCCACGGCCCGGATCTTGTGCTGCCCGTGCGCGACGAACTCGCGGACCTCCTCGCGCGTCCCGCTGTCCAGCAGCCGGCTGACCTCCTCGGTGATCCCGCGGCCCGCGCCGCCCAGCATCCGCGCCAGCTCGACCCTGTCGTCCTCGAAGCGGGCCGTGTGCTGCCCGTTCTCGAGGAACTCGGTCAGCGCGGCCTGGGTGCCCGTCTTCATGGCGGCGTTGCCGGCCTTCTGTACGGCACGGCCGCCGGCGTTGATGATCTGCGAGACCCGTACCGCGTCGTCGTCGAACTGCTGCCGGGCCCACTCCACCTCGAGGAACTTCCGCATGTCCGCGGCCGATCCCTTGAGCGCCTTCTCTGCCGCCTCGCGTACGCCGGGCCCGCTCGCCGGGTCCGCGAGGATCGCCCGGATGGCGGCGCGGTCCTTCGCGGCCCGGGGGTCCTCGGCCGGGTTCTCGGACGGCTTGTCCGCGGGCTCGTCCGCCTGCTTCTGCGTCGGCTTGTCCGCAGCCGGCTCCGCAGGCTTCCCGGCCTGCTTCTGGTCCTCGGCCCCCTGGTCCGGCACGCTCGGAGCAGCCGGCGTGGCCGGCGACGGCGCGTCGGCGGCGAAGGCCGGCGAGGCCAGCAGGACGGCCGGGGCCATCGCGGCGGTGGCGACGACCGATGCGATCCGGGGCAGCTTCACAGACGGATTCCATTCTTCACATGTGTGATGATCTTCAACCTGTGCAGGATAGATGGCCCGCGCCCCGCAAACTGTCCATTTTCAGGACAAGGCCGTGCCGGTGCTCGTGCCGGTGCTCGCGCCCGTGCCCGAGCTCAGTTCGACGGCCACCCCGTCCCGGGACGACGTCCGCGCGGCCTCCAGCACGGCCAGGCAATGCGCCGCCTCGTGCGCGCTGACCGGCGCCGGACCGCCCTCGCGCAGGGCCGCCGCCACCGCCGCGTAGTACGCGGGGTAGTCACCCGGCACGGTCGGCACCGGGGTCCCGCCGCCGGTCAGCGGGGACTCGCCGGAGCCCACCCGGCCCCACAGGTGCTCGGGCTCCTCGCCCCACGGGATCTCCCCGACGCCCGGCCGCTGCCCGTCCCGCAGGGCCGCCTCCTGCGGGTCCAGCCCGTACTTCACGTAGCCCGCGCGGGAGCCCAGGACGCGGAAGCGCGGCCCCAACTGCGCGGTGGTGGCGCTGACGTAGAAGTGGGAGCGGACCCTGTTCGCATGCGTGACGGCGATGAAGGTGTCGTCGTCCGCCTCCGCGCCCGGGCGGCGTACGTCGGTCTCCGCGTACACGCGCACGGCCGGACCGAACAGCACCAGCGCCTGGTCGACGACGTGGCTGCCGAGGTCGTACAGCAGGCCGCCGATCTCCTCCGGGGCCCCGGACTCGCGCCAGCCGCCCTTGAGCTGCGGGCGCCAGCGCTCGAAGCGGGACTCGAAGCGCTGGATCTCGCCGAGTTCGCCGTCGGCGAGGAGGCGGCGCAGGGTGAGGAAGTCGTTGTCCCAGCGGCGGTTCTGGAACACGGACAGGAACGTGCCGGTCTTGTCGGAGAGGGCGGCGAGTTCGCGGGCCTCGGCGGCGGTGGCGGCCAGCGGCTTGTCCACGACGACCGGGATGCCGGCGTTGAGGGCGGCGGTGGCGAGCGGGACGTGGGTCTTGTTGGGGGAGGCGACGACGATCAGGTCGAGGGCCGGGGTGAGGTCCCAGAGCTCCTGCGCGGAGTCGACGATCCGGACGTCGGGGTACGCCTCGCGCGCCTGGGCCTGCCGGCCGGGGTCGGAGGTGACGACCGTGTCGAGGACGAGCCCGTCCGTGGCCGAGACGAGCGGTGCGTGGAAGACGGAGCCGGCGAGTCCGTACCCGACGAGGCCGACGCGGAGGGGGGTGGAGGGGGAGGTGGTGGCGGTCATGGCTCCTACTTTGGCAACAGCGTTGCCTAAGTGCAAGGAGGGTGGACAATGGAGAGGTGGACCAGGAGAGCAAGGGCAACGGGAGCGGCGTGAACCTACCGGCGCTGCGCGGGCACAACGACGCGCTGGTGCTCGGCCTGCTGCGCGAGGCGGGCATCGAAGGCCTCAGCCGCGCCGACCTCGCGGCCCTCACGCGTCTCACCCCGCAGGCCGTCAGCAAGATCGCGGCGCGGCTGCGGGCGGAAGGGCTGGTCGCCGAAGCCGGGCGCGGCGCGTCCACCGGGGGCAAGCCGCGGACGCTGCTCCGGCTGGTCGCGGGTGCCCGGCACGCCGTCGGCGTCCACGCGGACCGCGATGAGCTGCGGGCGGTACGGGTGGACATCGCGGGCACCGTCGTCGAACGGCTCCGAGGCCCCCTGGACTTCGCGGCCGGACCGGAGGCCACCGCGGACGAGGTCGCACGCGCCGTGATCCGGCTGTGCGGGGAGGCGGGGACGCAGTCCCTGCTGGGCGTGGGCGTCGCCGCACCGGGGCCGCTGGACTGGCAGGCGGGCGTACTGGGTCGGGTGACGGGGCACCCCGACTGGGAGGGGTTCCCGCTGCGGCAGGCGGTGGCGGAGCGGCTCGGAGCCGAGGCCCCGCCGGTGGTGCTGGACAAGGACACCAGCGCGGGCGCCGCCGCCCCCGGCCGCCGTGCCTTCGAAACCTCGCTCTACCTGCACCTGAGCACCGGCCTGGGGGCCGGGCTCCGGCTCAACGGCGAGGTCTACCGGGGGGAGCGGTCCACGGCCGGGGAGTTCGGACACCAGGTCCTGAGCCTGGACGGCCCGCCCTGCCGGTGCGGAGGCCGCGGTTGCGCGGAGGTGCTCTGCCTCACGGCGGTGGCCCGCGGCGACCTCCCGGAGGCGGCGCGGATCCTGGGCGAGGGCGCTGCGAACGTGGTCGCGCTGCTGGACGTGGACCGGGTGTGGCTCGGGGGGCGGGTGGTGGACTCCGCCCCGGAGGTTTTCACGCAGGGCGTCCGCCGCGTCCTGGCGGCCCGCACCCTGGGCGGCCCGGTTCCGGAGGTCGCCGCGTCCGAGGACGGCGTCGCCGAGGGCGCGGCGGAACTGGCCCTGGCCCCGCTGTTCGGCCGCGTGCGCTGAGGCTCCACCGCCCGGCGCGGCGCGCGGTGCCCGGCGCGATCCGCAGCCTTGCGCGGTGGCCGTCCGTGCATCGACGCCGTCCGTGCATCGCGGCGCCGTCCACCCGGGGGAGCGGTGGCCCGGCCCCGTGGGCCGATCAGGCGTAAGCGGGGGGTGGGGTGGCGTGGCGGGGGGAGGGGGGTGTGGGGGCGTGGGAGGGTGCGGGGAGGCCGGGGTGATTGTCGCCTCGTCCGATCATCCTCCCGTCCGGCGAGCAGCGAAGCGAAGGTCTTCCATGCGACTGCGCAAAGCCCTTGCCCTCTCCGCCGCCCTGGTCGCCGTCGCCCTGTCCGCGCCGAACGCCGCCGCGGACATCGGCAACGGCGGCGGCGCCCGGCCCGCGCCCGCGCTGCCGTCCCGGATCGAGGCCACCTGCGGCGACGGGAAGAGCACCGCCTTCCCCATCGGTGCGCGGATCCGCGGCGGTCCGGCCGTGTACCGGACCGGCGGCGGGCCGCAGACCTGGTTCCTGGACCTCACGAACACGACGAACTCCGAGTGCACCGCCATCCACCCCGTCGTGGTGTTCACGGACAAGGCCCGCGCCCTGCTCCCCGCCCACTTCCGGATGGAGTTCGAGGCCCCCGGCGGGACCCTGCCCGTCAGCCTCGAGCGGAGCGACCGCGACGAGATCATCGCCGTCTTCGACGGGGGCGAGGCCTTCTCCGGCTTCGCCGTCCGCGGCCAAGGCTCCCTGACCGTCACGGTCCGCCTGGCCTTCGCACCCGGCACCCCCGCCGGCGAGGTCGTCGCCGACGCCGCCCTCGTGCAGCGCCGGGCCGACGACGGCGACTGGGTCGGCGAGGCCGGCGGCTACCGGTTCTCCGTCGAGGGCCCGGAGGAGGAGAGGGGCGCAGCCGGCTCCCTCGCCCACACCGGCCCCCGCGACCGGGCGTTCGCCACCGGCGCGGCGGCCGCCCTGGCCGCAGCCGCCGGCGGCGGGCTCCTGCTGACGGCCCGCCGACTGCGCACCCCCGCGTAGCCCGACCACCGTCGGCATCCCGGGTACGGCAGGTACCCGGGGCCCGGCGGGCACCCCGCCCACCCACGCCCCCCGTCGGCACCCCACGCCCCCCGTCGGCACCCCCCGCCCCGTCGGCACCCCGGGCCCGGCCGCCGCTCCCGTCCCCCGCCCCCGCCCCCGTCGCGCTGATCTGCGTACACCCCCGCCACGTACAGTCCGAGGGTGGAAGAACAGAACCAGCCTCACCGTCCCGGCTCGCCGGTCCGGTCCGGGATTCCGGAGCACGGGCGCATTCCCAAGTACTACGCCGTCAAGGCCCTCATCGCGGATCTCCTCGACGACCTCGGCGAGGGCGGGCTGCTGCCCACCGAGCGGGATCTCGCCGAGCGGTACGAGGTGTCCCGCGAGACCGTGCGGCAGGCCCTGCGCGAGCTGCTCCTGGAGGGTCGGCTGCGCCGCTCCGGCCGCGGGACCGTCGTCGCCGGTCCGAAGCTCGAACAGCCCCTCTCCCTCGCGAGCTACACCGAGGGCGTACGCCGCCAGGGCCGCCGGCCCGGCCGTCACCTCATCGGGCTCGAGCGGTTCCCCTGCCCGCCCGACCTCGCCCCCGGCATCGGCGCCGAGCCCGGCGAGCCCGTCTGGCACCTGGAGCGCGTCCTGCTCGCCGACGACGAGCGGGTGGGCCTGGAGAGCACGTACATCCGCGTGGCGCGGGCGCCCCGCCTCGACACCGAGTTCCAGCCGGACTCCTCTTTCTACGGATACCTCCTCGACCGGCTCGGGATCTCGTTCGGGGACGCCGACGAGAAGCTGGAGACCGTCCTCGCCACCCCCCGCGAGGCCCTGCTGATCGGCACCCCGCCGGCCCTCCCCATGCTCCTCATCCACCGGTTCTCCCGGGACCAGGACGGGCGTCCGCTGGAGCGGGTGCGTTCGCTCTACCGTGGTGACCGGTTCAGCTTCACGACCCACCTGCGGCCCGGGTAGTCGGAGCGGATCACCGTCAAGACGCCGAAAAGGGACGTATCGAAAACCTCTTCAGATAACGAGAGGGTAACGGGTCTAGTCCAAGCGTCGAGGGCTGTTCACCGTCCCGTTGCCACCGCGATCCCCCCGGTCCACGGGCCGCGACCACCGTGGAGCGCGTGAGAGTCATAGTCGTCGGAGGCGGCGTGGTCGGCACCATGCACGCCTGGCAAGCAGTCGAACGCGGCCACGAGGTCGTCCAGATCGAGCGGGAGGCGGAGGCCAGGGGCGCGTCACTGCGCAATTTCGGCCAGATCTGGGTCAGCGGACGGGCCGGGGGCGAGGAGCTCGAGACCGCCCTGCGGGCCCGCGAGCTCTGGGAGCGGATCGGCGCGGAGGTGCCCGGCCTGGGCTTCCGGGCGATCGGCTCCCTCACCCCGGTCCGCAACGCCCGCGAGTACGCGGTCGCCGAGGCGGCCGCCGCCCGCCCCGACGCCGCCGCCCGGGGCTACGAACTGGTCACCGCCGAGGAGGCCCGGCAGATCAACCCCGCCCTGCGCGGCGCCTTCGAGGCCGCCCTGTGGTGCGAGCGGGACGCGGCCGTCGAGCCGCGCACCGCCCAGCTCCACCTGCGCGAAGCCCTCGCGGCGAGCGGCCGGTACACCTTCCTGCCCGGACGGGAGGTGCGCGAGGTCGTCGGTGACGGCGCCGTCCGCGACGACCACGGCGACGTCCACCGGGGCGACGCGGTCGTCCTCGCCACCGGCGCCTGGCTGTCCGGGCTCGTCCGCGAGCTGGTCCCCGACCTGCCCGTGCGCCGCGTCCGGCTCCAGATGATGCAGACCGCCCCGCTCGGCGAGAAGTTCACCACCTCCCTCGCGGACGCCGACAGCTTCCGCTACTACCCCGCGTATAAGAGCGACGCGCTCGACGCCCTCGACGCCGGGCAGGCGCAGGCGCCGATCGCCGCCGCGCACAAGATGCAGCTGCTGATGGTCCAGCGCCAGGACGGCGGACTGACCATCGGCGACACCCACGAGTACGAGCACCCCTTCGCGTTCGACACCCTCGAAGACCCGTACGCGTACCTCACCGAGGTCGTCGAGTCCTTCCTGGGCCGCCCGCTGCCGGAGATCCGGCGCCGCTGGGCGGGCGTGTACGCGCAGTGCACCGACACCACCCGCGTCGTCCACCGCCAGCAGGTGGCCGACGGCGTATGGCTGGTGACCGGACCCGGCGGCCGCGGGATGACCTGCTCGCCCGCCATAGCCGAGACCACCGCGAACGAACTGGGCTGGTAGAGGACATGAGCAACAGCAGCATGAAGAACGCGTCCCGCAACCTCGTCGTCCTCGACATGGCCGGTACCACCGTCGCCGACGGCGGCCTCGTCGAGCGCGCCTTCGAGCGCGCCGCCGAACGCATCGGCGTCGAGCCCGGCACCGCCGAGCACGCGGCCAAGCTCCAGTACGTCCGCGACACCATGGGCGAGTCGAAGATCTCCGTCTTCCGCCACCTCTTCGGCACGGAGGAGAGGGCCCAGCGCGCCAACTCCGCCTTCGAGGAGGCGTACGGCGAGCTCGTCGACAGCGGGCTCATCGCCCCGATCCCCGGCTCCCGCCAGGCCATCGAGGAGCTCCGCGCCGACGGCCGTACCGTCGTCCTGACCACCGGCTTCGCCCGCGTCACCCAGGACGCCATCCTCGACGCCCTCGGCTGGCAGGGCCTGGCCGACCTCACCCTCTGCCCCGCCGACGCGGGCGGTCGCGGCCGGCCCTACCCCGACATGGTGCTCGCCGCGTTCCTGGCCACCGGCGCCGCAGACGACGTACGGGAGGTCGTCGTCGCCGGCGACACCGCGTACGACATGCTCAGCGGCCGCCGCTCCGGCGCCGGGATCGTCGCCGGCGTCCTCACCGGCGCCCACGACCGCGCCGCGCTCACCGAACACGGCGCGACCCACGTCCTCGACTCGATCGCCGAACTGCCCCCGGTCCTGCTGGAGTCGGCGTGAGCGGCATCCGCTTCGAGGGGGTCAGCGTCGCGTACGGCGCCGCCACCGTGCTGGACCGGCTCGACCTGACCGTCGAGCCGGGCGAGGTCATGGCGCTGCTCGGCCCCTCCGGGTCGGGCAAGACCACGGCGCTGCGTGCGGTCGCCGGCTTCGTACGGCCCTCCGCGGGCCGGGTGCTGATCGGCGGCCGGGACGTCACCGCGCTCCCGCCGCACCAGCGCGGCATCGGCATGGTCGTCCAGCAGTACGCGCTCTTCCCGCACATGCGGGTGGAGGACAACGTGGCCTTCGGCCTCAAGGCGCAGAAGGCCCCCAAGGCCGAGATCCCGGGGCGCGTCGCCGAGGCGCTGGAGATGACCGGCATGGCGGCGTACGCCAAGCGCCACCCGCGCGAGCTGTCCGGCGGACAGCAGCAGCGCGTGGCGATCGCCCGCGCGCTGGCGATCCGGCCCGGGGTGCTCCTGCTCGACGAGCCGCTGTCCGCGCTCGACGCGCAGCTGCGCTCCGGGATGCTCGCCGAACTGGCCCGGCTGCACCGCGAACTGCCCGACGTATCGATTCTGTACGTCACGCACGACCAGGTGGAGGCGCTGACCCTCGCCGACCGGATCGCGGTCATGGACAGGGCGCGGCTGCAGGACTGCGGCACTCCGCAGGAGCTGTACCGGGCGCCGCGCACGGAGTTCACCGCGTCGTTCGTCGGCAACGCGAACCTGCTGCCGGTCACCGTCGCCGACTCGGGGGCGCTCTTCGCCGGGCGGGCGCTGGAGCTGGACCGCGGACAGGCCGCGCCGGGCGCGAGCGCGACCCTGTGCGTACGGCCGCACCTGCTCGGCCTCGGGGCCGGGCCGAACGCGCTGACCGGCACGATCGCCGAGGTGCAGTGGCGGGGCTCGACGCACCGGCTGTACGTCGACGTCGACGGCCACCGCGTCAAGGCGGACCTGCCGGAGCTGCGCGAGACGCCCGCGCCGGGCGACACGGTGACGCTGCACTTCGAACCGCGCGACGCCGTCCTGCTGTCGGCGGGCGTCTCCGATGGCTGAGACCCAGACCCAGACCCAGACCGTACGAAGCTTCGCACCGGGCGGCCCCGACGGCCCGGGCGGAGCCCCGGGCGGCTTTGCGGCCCCCGCCGCACGGGCGCCCCGTGCCGTGCCCGGCTGGCTCTGGTCCGTACCGCCCGTGGCCGTGCTCGCGCTGGTCTTCCTCTATCCCCTCGCGCTGGTCGTCCAGCAGTCCCTCACCCCCGAGAACGGTGGCGGCGCCTTCGACGCCTACGCCTCCGTCTTCCGCTCCCACGCCTTCCGCGAGGCGCTCGGGACCACGGTCTGGCTGGCCGCCGGCGCCACCGTCGGCTGCCTCGTCCTCGGCTTCGCGCTCGCGCTGATCATCGCCTTCGTCCCGTTCCCCGGGGCGCGCGGCGTGGCGAAGTTCATCGACGTCTTCCTCTCCTTCCCCTCCTTCCTCATCACCCTCGCCCTCCTCTTCCTCTACGGCACCGTCGGCATGGCCAACGGACTCTGGACCGCCGTGACCGGCGCCGCCGACGGGCCGTTCCACTTCCTCACCACCCCGTGGGGCGTACTGCTCGCGGAGATCACGTACTTCACGCCCTTCGTGATGCGCCCGCTGCTCGCCGCCTTCTCCCAGCTCGACACCGCCCAGCTCGAAGCGGCCTCCTCCCTCGGGGCGAAGCCCGCCCGTATCATCCGGCGCGTGATCCTCCCCGAGGCCCTCCCGGCGCTCGCCGCCGGCGGCAGCCTCGTCCTGGTCATGTGCCTCAACGAGTTCGGGATCGTCCTGTTCACCGGAGCCAAGGACGTCACGACGCTCCCGATGCTCATCTACGGCAAGGCGATCCTGGAATCCGACTACTCGGCCGCCTGCGTGGTCGCCGTCGTCAACATCGCGATCTCCGTCGGCCTGTTCGGCCTCTACCGGGTGGTGAGCAAGCGTGCTGGTGCATAGCAGGACCGGCCGCTGGGCCGCCTGGGGCCTGTTCGGGCTCCTCTTCCTTCCCCTCTTCGCACTGCCGCTGCTCGTCGTGGTGGCCGCGTCCTTCTCCACCCACTGGTCCGGCGCCTTCCCCTCCGGCCCGACCACCGAGAACTACGCCTCCGCCGTACAGGGCGAGTCCCTCCAGGCGCTGACCACCTCGCTGGTGACCGCCCTCGTCGCCAGCCTGCTCGCGCTCACCGTCGGCACCTGGGCCGCACTGGCCGCAGCCGGCCTGAAACGGCGCGGAAAGCGGTCCCTGGACGCCCTGTTCATGCTTCCGGTCGCCGTGCCGTCCGTGGTCGTCGGCCTCGCCGTCCTGGTCGCCTTCAGCAAGCCTCCGCTGCTGCTCAACGGCACCAGCTCAATCGTGATCCTGGCGCACACGATTCTTGTCACGGCGTTTGCCCACCAGTCGGTTTCGGCCGCCATCGTTCGTCTCGACCCCGCGTACGAACAGGCGGCGGCCTCCCTGGGCGCCCGTCCCGCGTACGTGCTGTGGCGGGTCAAGC
Source organism: Streptomyces sp. NPDC031132 (assembly GCF_055570595.1). Classification (NCBI taxonomy): domain Bacteria; kingdom Bacillati; phylum Actinomycetota; class Actinomycetes; order Kitasatosporales; family Streptomycetaceae; genus Streptomyces; species Streptomyces sp. NPDC031132. The sequence continues at coordinate 113,241 of NZ_JBVIGX010000011.1, read as the reverse complement.
TCCCCCTCCTGCTGCCGTCCCTGACGGCGGCCGCCGGACTCTGCTTCGCCCTGTCCATGGGCGAGCTGAGCGCCACGATGATGCTCTACCCGCCGGACTGGATGCCCCTCCCGGTCCGGATCTTCACCGCCACCGACCGCGGTTCGCTCTTCGGCGGCTCCGCCGTCGCCGTGGTCCTGATGGCCGCCACCCTGCTGGTCCTCCTGGCCGTCTCCCGCATACGCACCAGAGCCACGTACCGCTGACTCCCTTTTCCCGATAAGGAAGTTCCATGTCCAGCAACCTCAGAAACGCCGACGGCCGTCGCCGCCTCCTGCGCATCACCGCCTCCGTCACCGGCAGCCTCGCCCTCGCCGCCGGTCTCACCGCCTGCGGCGGCTCGTCCTCCGACGGGTCCAAGGGCGGCGAGAAGATCGTCACCGTCTACAGCGCCGACGGCCTCAAGAGCGACAAGGGCGACGGCTGGTACGACAAGGTCTTCGCGGACTTCACGAAGAAGACCGGCATCGAGGTCAAGTACGTCGAGGGCGGCTCGGGCGAGATGGTGCAGCGCGCCGTCCGCGAGAAGACCAACACGCAGGCCGACGTACTGGTCACCCTGCCGCCGTTCATCCAGCAGGCGGACGGCAAGGGCCTGCTCCAAGCCTACGAGCCGCAGGGCTCCGACAAGGTCAACGGGGCGAACAAGGCCGCCGACGGCAAGTGGACCTCGGTCGTCAACAACTACTTCGGCTTCGTCCACAACAAGAAGGAGCTCGCCGAGGCGCCCACGACCTGGGAGGAGCTGCTGGACGGCACGTACAAGGGCAAGCTCCAGTACTCCACCCCGGGCGTCGCGGGCGACGGCACCGCCGTCCTCATCAAGGCGATGCACGACTTCGGCGGCAAGGAGCCGGCGCTGGAGTACCTGAAGAAGCTCCAGGCCAACAACGTCGGCCCGTCCTCCTCCACCAGCAAGCTCGCGCCGAAGACCGACAAGGGCGAGCTGCTCGTCGCCAACGGCGACGTGCAGATGAACTTCGCGCAGTCCAAGTCCATGCCGAACCTGGGCATCTGGTTTCCCGCCAAGGAAGGCGGCAGGCCGACCACCTTCGCCCTCCCGTACGCGGCCGGCCTGGTGGACAAGGCACCGCACACCGAGAACGGCAAGAAGCTCCTCGACCACCTGCTCAGCGAGGACGCCCAGAAGCTGGTCAGCGAGGTCGGCGGCGGCTTCCCCGCGCGTACCGACGTCAAGCCGACCGACGCCAACGCCGTCGAACTCACCAAGCTGATGACCGGTGTCGAGGTCTTCGAGCCGGACTGGGCCGACATCGACAAGAACCTCGCGGGCTACGTGGACGCGTGGAAGTCGGCCACCGGAAGCTGACCGGTTGCCTCCTGGTCATCCACGACCAGGAAAGTGACGCTTGCATAACGGGTCTGGACCGAAGACCGCACCTTCGGTCCGGACCCGGCGCACGTCCACGCGCCCTTCGCGGCGTACGCCCTCAGGTACGCCCCCATGCAAGTCCACCTGCGCCTTCCCCACGATTACTCCCGGAGGAGTACGTGCCCACTGTCCTGTCAGGACGCGCCCTCGCCGTGACCGCCACCGCCACGGCCCTGCTCGCCACCGCCCTCACCGCGCACGCCGCCACCGCCGAAACCCCCGCGGCGGCCACCACGGCTGCGACCCTCACCGACAAGGTCCTCGTCATCGGCATCGACGGTACGGTCCTGGACCGCGTCAAGGCCGCCAACGCCCCCCACCTGAACGGCCTGATGGCCCAGGGCCTGACCGCCAAGAGCACCCTGTACGCGAACCCGATGGCCGCCACCTCCTCGGGCCCCGGCTGGTCCACCATCGCCACCGGCGTCTGGCCCGACAAGCACGGCGTGAAGGACAACACCTTCATCGGCAAGAACTACACGGCCTACCCCGACTTCCTGACCCGCATCGAGAACGCCAAGCCGTCGCTCAACACGTACGCGGCTGCCGGCTGGGAGCCCATCACCTCCACCGACGCGGGCGGCCCGATCTTCTCCGCCAAGGTCGACAAGCGCCTCAGCCTCAAGGGCGACCGCGACGGCTACGGCACCGAGGACCCGAAGATCGCCGCCGCGGCCTCCGCCGAACTGCAGGGCCAGAACCCGGACGCCGCGTTCGTGTACTTCGGCCAGGTCGACGGCGCCGGGCACGCGTACGGCGCCGCCAGCCAGCAGTACCTCGACGCGATCGGCCGGGTCGACGTGATGGTCGGCCAGCTGCTCACCGCAGTGCAGAACCGCCCCACGTACGCCCAGGAGAACTGGAAGATCCTGGTCACCACCGACCACGGGCACACCGACGCCGGCGGCCACGGTGGCTCCACCCTGCAGGAGCGCGGCACCTTCGTCATCGCCAAGGGCGCGGGCATCGCGGCCGGTTCGGTGCGCACGGACGTCAAGCTCGTCGACGTGGCGGCCACCGCCCTCGCGCAGGTCGGCGTCAACCCCGGCTCCGCGATCGACGGCATCCCGCTGAACGCCCCCGACGACAACGACCCGTTCGACACCCTGCGGCCGAACCTCCAGGGCCGTGTGGACGAGACGGGCATCCCCGCCGGCGTCAAGGGCTTCACCCACACCCCGCCGGCCGGCTGGGCCGTCGACAACTCCAAGATGGGCACCGGCGGCGTCACCGAGTGGGCCGGCTGGGCCTTCGCGACCGACGAGTTCTGGAGCCAGGCCCAGCGCGACCAGTGGCGCGAGCTCAACGTCCGCTCCCGTGACGTGTTCGCCGTCGCCGACTCCGACGAGTGGGACGACAAGTCCCACACCGGTTCCTACGACTCCACCCTGATCACCCCCAAGTGGGCCGTGACCGGCGGCACGACGAAGAACCTGACCTTCCAGACGCACTACCACCACGAAGCCGGCCAGACCGCCCAGGTCCTGGTCTCCTACAACGGCGGTACGCCGACGGTCGTCAAGAGCTACACCGCCGACGCGGTCGCCCAGGCGGAGTCCCTGGCCCTCCAGGTCCCGGCCGGCGCCACCGACGTCCAGATCCGCTTCCGCTACGCAGGCGGCAACAACTGGTACTGGACCGTCGACAACGTCAAGCTCGGCTGATCCAGGCCCCCCGCGGTCCGGGCTGTGGACGCCCGCAGCGTCCACGGCCCGGCCCCGATAGGGTGGTACAGACCAGCGGTCACAGGCCAAAGGGTGACGGTCTGAGGTCACGGTCAGAGGTCACGGCCACCGAGAGCGGAGAACAGTCCAGTGGCAGAGCGCAAGCCGATCGAATCCTGGCTCACCGACATGGACGGGGTCCTCATCCACGAGGGCACCCCGATCCCGGGCGCCGATGCCTTCATCAAGCGGCTGCGCGAATCCGGCAAGCCGTTCCTGGTCCTGACCAACAACTCCATCTACACCCCGCGCGACCTCCAGGCCCGGCTGTCCCGCATGGGCCTCGACGTCCCCGTCGAGAACATCTGGACCTCGGCGCTGGCCACCGCCAAGTTCCTCGACGACCAGCGCCCGGGCGGCACCGCGTACGTCATCGGCGAGGCCGGCCTCACCACCGCCCTGCACGACATCGGCTACATCCTGACCGACCACGAGCCCGACTACGTCGTCTTGGGCGAGACCCGGACGTACAGCTTCGAGGCGATGACGAAGGCGGTCCGCCTGATCAACGCGGGCGCCCGCTTCATCTGCACCAACCCGGACGAGACCGGCCCCTCCACCGAGGGACCGCTGCCCGCCACCGGCGCCGTCGCCGCGCTGATCACCAAGGCGACCGGCAAGCAGCCGTACTTCGCCGGCAAGCCCAACCCGCTGATGATGCGGACCGGCCTGAACGCCATCGGTGCGCACTCGGAGAGCAGCGCGATGATCGGCGACCGGATGGACACCGACGTCCTGGCCGGCCTCGAGGCCGGCATGCAGACCTTCCTCGTCCTGACCGGACTGACCTCCGCCGCGGACACCGAGAAGTTCCCCTACCGCCCGACCAAGACCGTCGACTCCATCGCCGACCTGGTCGATCTCGTCTGATCCGAACGGGTCAAGCCCGCGGCGCTCCGGATGCGGAGCGCCGCGCCGCGCGTGAACCTCCTTGTTGAGGAGGTTCACCATGCGCAGTGCTCTGATCGCTCTCCGTGCCACCGGGGTGGCCGTCGCCCTGACGGCGCTCACCGCCGTGTCCGCGCCCACCGCCCTCGCGGGCGAGGAGAACCGCGGCGGCGTCTCGGTCGATCCGCACCAGGCCGAGCCGGGGGCGCAGGTCAAGCTGCGCGTCCGCGGTTGTGAGGACAAATGGGCGTCCGCCAGGTCCGCCGTCTTCGTGTCGGAGGTCCACCTGTCCTCCGGCCGCGACGGGGACAGGACGCTGACGGGCGATGCGATGGTCAGCTCCACGGCCCAGCCCGGCTGGCACGACATCCGGGTGAAGTGCGACGGGGGCGAGGACCGCGTCCGCGGCTCCATCGAGGTCGTCCGCCGCCGCGACGACCGCGAGAAGGACCGCGACAAGGACCGTGAGAAGGGGCGGGAGAAGGAGCACGACCGGCCGAACCCCCACCAGTCTCCCGTCTGGCCGGTCCACGCGGGCGGCGGCGGCATGTCCGCCGAGCTCGCGGCGCAGGACGCGGCCGCGGCGGCCAAGAAGAACCACGGGGGCGACGGCCCCGGCCTCCCGCACACCGTGATCGGCGCCGTGCTCGCCGCCGCGGCCACCCTGGCCGTCGCGTTCCGGGCGCTGACGCTGCGCCGGCGCCGCAGCGGCGAGTGAGGGCCCGCCGGTGACCGGCCCGGGGGAGCCCAGGTCCTCCGGCGGCGGGCGGCTGCTGACCTTCGCCGCATGGTCCGTACTGGTCCTCGGCCTGTGGCTGTGGGGCCGCGAGATCACCGGTGTCCCGCCGAGCCCGTCGGCCGGACTGGCCGGCGGCTCGTCGATCCCGATCCCGGGGCTGCCCGTCGCGCACACACCGCTGGGGGCGTCCGTGCCGACGCGCGTCGACGTGCCGTCGATGGGCATCCAGGCCCCGGTGATCTCCCGGGGCCTCGACGCCCAGGGCGCCATCGAGCCGCCGCCGTTCGAGCGCCCCGGCACCGTCGGCTGGTGGGGCGGCGGCGCCAAGCCGGGTGAGGCGGGGACCGCGCTGCTCGTCGGGCACGTGGACACCGCCTCGAAGCCGGCGGTGTTCTACGGTCTGAGCTCGGCGCGCCCGGGCGGCACGGTGCGCGTGGTGCGGATGGACGGTTCGGTCGCCGAGTTCACGATCGAGGACGTACGGGTCTACGAGCGGGCCCGCTTCGACGCGCACCGGGCCTACGGCCCGCGGGTCCCGGGCCGGGCCGAGCTGCGCCTGGTGACCTGCGGGGGAACGTACGACAAGGCGGCGAAGGAGTACACGGCGAACGTGGTCGTCTCGGCCTACCTGACGGGCACGACCCCGCCCGCGGGGCCGGGTGCGGGCGCGGGTGGTGGCGCCGGGGCCGGAGCGGGAGTCCGGTCCGGCGCGGCGGCGTGAGGCGACACGCGCACGGTCGCGCGCACCGCCCCCGGCACCGCCGGCCGTCCGGTCCTCGACCGCGCGGCGCGCCCGGACCGCGGGAGGAGTCCGGGGACCGGCGCGGGAGGCCCGCCCGCCACTGTAGGGCCGTACGACACGACGAAAAAGCCCCTCGCAGCTTTCGCTGCGAGGGGCTTTCCCTTGTCTGTGCGCCGCCAGGGACTCGAACCCCGGACCCGCTGATTAAGAGTCAGCTGCTCTAACCAACTGAGCTAGCGGCGCTTGCTGACAGGGAAAACTCTACCCCACCTCGAGTGGTGCTCGTGACCAGCCGCGCCCGCCTTGTCCGATTAACCCATGTTTGAGGGGTTTATCGTGCACGATATGTCTGGGTCGAACCGAATCTGATGCCCCGACAGATGTGTGGCCCGCCGGACCAGCGACGAGCAGGGGAGTGGACGGAACCGCATGACGATCCAGCCGCCGATGCATGTGCAGATGCCTGCACCCATGCCTGCAGCGATGCCGATGCCCGTTTTCGAGGAGTACGAGCCCGCAGGCGACTGCGCCTGCCTCGGCTGTACGCAGCGCCGTCGCGCCCTCGCCCGCGCGCGGGCCATACCGCTCCGTGACGGCGGCCACCCGGCCGCCCGTGGGACCCGCCGGGCGCTGGTGCTGGCCACCGCGGCGGGCGTGGTCCTGAGCGGTGGCGGCTCGGCCGCACTGGCGGCGGCCACGCCGGTCCCCGGCCCGGAGCCGGTGCCGGTCACCCTCGAGACCCCCGCCCCCGACGCCCCCGCCCCGGACGCCCCCGCCGCCGACGCCCCCGCTCCCGACGCCCCCGGCTCCCCGCAGGGCGGCCGGTCCCCGCTGCACGGGCGCCCTGCGCCGGCGAAGCCGGCGGGCCTGCCCGGGGCGCCGTCGGCCGTCAAGCGGATCGACCGGACGTCGATCATCACCCGGGCGAAGGTGTGGCTGGACGCGCAGGTCCCGTACAGCATGTCCACGTACTGGTCCGACGGCTACCGCCAGGACTGCTCCGGCTTCGTCTCGATGGCCTGGAACCTTGGTACGAACGAGTGGACCGGCAGCCTCGACAAATTCGCCACCAAGATCACCAAGGAGGAGCTGCTGCCGGGCGACATGCTGCTCTTCCACAACCCGTCGAACCCCACCAACGGCTCGCACGTGGTGCTCTTCGGCGGATGGGTCGACGAGACGCGCACGCACTACGTCGCGTACGAGCAGACCCGTCCGACCACGCGGAAGGGGGCCACCCCGTACGGCTACTGGACCAACGCGACGAAGTACCTGCCGTACCGGTTCAACGGGGTGACGGGCGGCATCACCGAGCCGGACCCGGCCACCGACCCCAAGCCGGCGGTCCCGACGGTCTTCCCCGGCGCCACGCAGTTCGGTCCGGGCGCGAACAACGAGTACGTCGCCCAGCTGGGCCGGATGCTGATCGACCGGGGCGGCCGCCGCTTCTACCCCAAGGGCGCGAGCACGGCGTGGAGCGACGCCGACCGGCTGGCCACCCAGGCCTTCCAGACCGCCCAGGGCTGGACGGGCGCGGACGCAGACGGGATCCCGGGCGCGCACACCTGGCAACTGCTCGTCGAACACAAGGGCAATGACATCCGGCCGACGGTGGACGCCGCTCCGGGCCCTGCCGGGGTGCCGGCCTATCCGGGCCCGTCGGCGTTCCGCCCCGGGTCCACCCACCCGTTCATCGCCGTCCTGGGCCGCCAGCTGGTGAAGAAGGGCTTCGGCAAGAACTACCCGTCCGGCCCGGGGTCCCGCTGGAGCGAGGCCGACCGCCGCGGCGTCGAGGCCTTCCAGCGCGCCCAGGGCTGGCGCGGCGCCGCGGCCGACGGCTACCCGGGCCCGGAAACCTGGCGCCGGCTGTTCGCATGACGGAGGCAACGATGTACCCCACGCACACCACCTCGACGACGGGCACCTTCCGCATCCCGTCCGCGGCAGCCGTACCCCCGACCGCCCCACAGGCCCCGGCACTCCGGGGCACGGGCGACCTGTACCCCACCCCGCCCCGCCCCCTGGCCGTCCCCGCCGAGGTCCTGCGCCTCGCGGATCCGCTCCCGCACGCGGCGCAGACCGCCCCGGCGGCGGCACGCCCGGCCGCGGCCGACGTGACGGCGGCCCCGCTCCCGTACGCGGCGCAGACCGCCCCGGCGGCCGGGCCACCGGCCGGAGGCGCCGCGGCCCCGGCCCTCCCGTACGCGGCGCAGGGCGGTCGGCCGGCCGATGCGGCGGCGGACCCGCCTCCGTACCCGGCCGGGGCGGGGGCCGAGCCTCTCGCCGAACCCATGCGGCTCGTGGATCCGCTCCCGCACGCGGCGCAGGCCGTTGCGGCGTCCGAGGGCCCGGACGCGCCTGTGACCGGCCCTGAAGTCGGGCTTTCTGGCGGAGTTGCCGAGGCGCGGGACTCCGGTCGGCAGGGGTGGTCCGGCGGGCGGGGGTGGGCTGCCGGGATTCCGGTCAGGCTCGTGGCCGCGCCGCGCGAGGTCGCCCTGCCGCACGGGCGCCCGGCGGCGGACGCCGCCCGGAGCGAGGTCCCGGCGGCCCGGATCCGGGCCGAGGCCGAGCCGGTGCCCGCACTGGCCGGGGCCCTCGACCGCGCCGAGTCCGGCGGGGGCTCGTACGGCCACGAACCCGATCCGCCGGTCTGCGTGCCGGCACCGGCGGGGCCCGGCCCCGACGAAGCCGCGCCGGCGCACGGGGGCGTGCCCACCCTGCGCCTGCGGGGCTTCGGCGGCGGCGAGCCGCTGCCCCCGCTCGGGCACGTCTGGCCGCCCGCAGGTCCCGAGGCGGCCGCCGGGACCGAGCCGGTGACGGGCGGCCCCGCGCGGCGCCACGGCGAGGCGTGGCCGCCCGCCGGCCCCCAGGCCGATCCCGAGCCGGTGCACCTGCACGGTCAGGCCGGGCTCCGGACGGCCCCCGACTCGGCGCCCCAGCACGGCCACGTCGGCCTCGAGGCCGATCCCGAGTCCGCTCACGCGTACGGCGAGGTCGGCCTCCAAGCCGCCTCCGAGTCCGCCCACGGGCACGGTGAAGCAGGGCCCGGGGTGCCGTCCGGCCGGCCCGGACTGCCCGCCGGGGTGCCCGGTCCCGCGGTCGCGGACATCGTCGCGCAGGCCGTGGCCCGCGGGATGGGGGCGGAGCGCGAGGGGCACGACGCGCAGGACCTGCCCCGCACCGCGCCCGCCCGCGGGGCCGCGGCCACCGAGGTGCCGGTACACCTGCCGTTCCCCGGGGAGTCCCGGCCGGCCCGAGCCCAGGCCCGGCCCCCGGGCGGTGGCCGGGCCCCCGCCGCCGCGCCGCGGTCCCGCGCCCCCCGCCCCGCCCCCGGCCGCCGGGTTCCGCGCGGCGACGACCGGCTCCGGGAGCACCGCGGGCCCGTGCTGCCCGGCTGGGTCGGCGTCGGTGTCGGCGGGCTCGCCCTCGCCGGCTGCCTGGCGGTGCTCTGGCGGGCCGGGGCGGTCCCGGCCACCTTCGTGGCCGCGTTCGGCGCGGCCCCCCGCGCCTACCAGGGGCTCCGTGCCACCGACTGGCCGCCGCTCGCCTTCCTCGGCGTCGTCGCGCTGCTCGCGCTCGGCGGACTGGGCCGCGCCAAGGCCGGCCACGCCTGGGTGCTCACCCTCTTCGGCCGCTACCGCGGCACGGTGCGCCGTACCGGCCTCACCTGGGTCAGCCCCCTCCTGCTGCGCCGCCGTGTCGACGTACGGCTGCGGCACTGGCGCAGCGAGCCCATGCCGGCCGTGGACTCCGGCGGCCTGGCCCTGCGGGTCGTCGTCCAGGTCGTCTGGCAGGTCAAGGACACCGCCCGGGCCACCCTCGCCGTCGAGGACCACACCGACTACCTCGCCGAGCAGGTCGAATCGGCGATGGCCCGGGTCCTGTCCCAGCTGCCCGCCGACGCCTTCCACGAGGACGCCCCGACGCTGCGCGACTCCGAGGCCGTCGGTGACGCGCTGACCCGGATGCTGGCGACCGAGACCGAGGCGGTCGGCATCGAGGTGTACTCGGCCCAGCCGACCCGGATCGAGTACGCCCCCGACGTCGCCGAGGCCATGCGCCGGCGCCGGGTCGCGGCCATCGACGCCAAGCACCGGGACACGGTGCTGACCTCGATCGTGGACGCGGTCGACGACACCGTCCACCGGCTGACCTCGCGCGGGCTGGTCGAGCTCGACGACTACGAGCGCAAGGCCCTCGTGAAGGACCTCACCGTCGCCTTCTACACGGGACGTCCGGAATAGGACGGACCAACGGACGCACATCGCATACGGAACGGGTGGCCGGATTCGACCGGACCACCCGTTCCCCCATTGGTCTGGACATGGCCAACTCCCGTCAATAGTCTGGTACTTGGTCTAGACCTGAATCCCCACGCCCCACCCCACGCGTGCGCACGCTCTCGCCGAACTCCCCCCACGTTCAAGGAGCATCATGCGTCCCATCCGCATGCCCGTTCACCTGTCCAGACGAGCCGGCGCCGCCACGCTCGGCCTCGGTGTCGTCGCCTCCCTGGCGCTCCTCACCGCCCCCACCGCGAGCAGCCACGGCTACACGGACACCCCCATCAGCCGCCAGAAGCTCTGCGCCAACAAGACGGTCTCCGACTGCGGCCCGATCCAGTGGGAGCCGCAGAGCGTCGAGGGCTACAAGGGCTTCCCCGCCGCCGGTCCGGCCGACGGCAAGATATGCGCCGGCGGGCACAGTGAGTTCGCGCAGCTCGACGACCCGCGCGGCGGGACCTGGCCCACCACCAAGGTGACCAGCGGGCAGAGCTACGGCTTCCGGTGGCAGTTCACCGCCAACCACTCCACCACCGACTTCAAGTACTACGTCACCAAGAACGGCTGGGACCCCACCAAGCCCCTCACCCGCGCCGCCCTCGAATCCCAGCCCTTCCTCACCGTCGCCTACAACGGCGCCCGGCCCCCCATGACCACCGTCCACCAGGGCACCATGCCGAGCGGCAAGACGGGCCGGCACATGATCCTGGCCGTCTGGACGGTCAACGACACGGCCATGGCCTTCTACGCCTGCTCCGACGTCCAGTTCTGACCTTCGGGCTTCGGGCCGATTCATTTCTGACGGCACGTCAGCTATCCTCCGGCGGCATGCGGACGACACCCGAAACCGTCGCGGAGCTCATCGCACGCCAATGGGGCGACCACCGGCCCGGGCTGCAGTACGGCGGCAGCACGCACACCGCCGTCCTCAGCCGCCACCGGACCGCCCAGGAGGCCGCCGCGCGCGCCGCGCTGCTCGTCGACCTGCTGCCGGCGGACGCCGAACCGCACATCGGGGTGCTGCTCGACAACACCCCCGAGTTCCCGTTCTGGCTCGGCGCGGCGGCCCTCGCCGGGGCCGCCGTCGCCGGGATCAACCCCACCCGGCGCGGCCCCGAGCTCGCGCGCGACGTCCTGCACACCGACTGCCGGATCCTGGTCACCGAGTGCGCCCACCTGCCGCTGCTGCGCGGGCTCGACCTGCCGGGCGTACGGATCCTCGTGACCGACACCCAGGAGTACGCGGACCTGCTCGCCCCGTACGCCGCCGCGAAGCCGGGCGAGGCGGTGATCGCCGCCCCCGGTCCCGGCTCCCGCTTCCTCCTCTACTTCACCTCGGGCTCCACCGGCGCCCCCAAGGCCGCCCTGTGCAGCCAGGGCCGGATCGCCGCCGCCGGCGACTCCCTGGCCCGGCAGTTCTCGGTCACCCCGGACGACGTCCACTACGTCTGCATGCCGCTCTTCCACGGCAACGCGGTCATCGCCGACTGGCTGCCCGCCCTCGCCGGGGGCGCGTCCGTGGCGCTGCGCCCCCGGTTCTCCGCCTCCGCGTTCCTGGACGACGTCCGCGCGTACGGGGCGACGTACTTCACCTACGTCGGCCGGGCCGTCCAGTACCTGCTGGCCACCGAGCCCCGCCCCGACGACCGCGTGCACAGCCTGCGCCTCGGCTTCGGCACCGAGGCCGGTGCGGTGGACGCGGCCCGCTTCGCCGAGCGGTTCGGCGTCCGGCTGGTGGAGGGCTACGGGGCCACCGAGGGCGGGGCCTCCGTGCAGCGGACTCCGGACACCCCACCGGGCGCCCTGGGGCGGGCGGGAGCCGGGGACGACGTGGTGGTGATCGATCCGGAGACCGGCGCGGAGTGCCCGCCGGCCGTCCTGGACGCGCAGGGCCGCCTGCTCAACGGCTCCGCGGCGATCGGCGAGCTGGTCAACCGCGGCCGGAGCCTGTTCGAGGGCTACTGGCGCAACCCCGAGGCGGAGGCCGCGCGGACCCGGGAGGGCTGGTACTGGACGGGCGACCTCTTCTTCCGCGACGCGGACGGGTTCCTCTACTTCGCGGGCCGCACCGACGACCGGCTGCGGGTCGACAGCGAGAACCTCGCCGCGGCGGTGATCGAGAACATCCTGGCGCGCTGGTCCCCGGCGGCCGCGGTCGCCGTGTACGCGGTGCCGGACGAGGCGGCCGGCGACCAGGTGATGGCGGCGGTCGCCCTCGAGGAGGGGCAGCGGTTCTCGCCGGAGGCCTTCTCGGCGTTCCTGGCCGCCCAGCCGGACCTGGGCACGAAGATGTCCCCGCGCTACGTCCGGATCGTGGAGTCCATGCCGACCACGGCGACGAACAAGGTCCACCGGGTCGCCCTGCGCCGCGCCGGTTTCCGCTGCCCCGACCCGGTCTGGTGGTCCCCGCCGGGCACCGCCGGCTACCGCCTCCTGGATCCGGCGGACCTCTCCGGTCTGCTGGCGGCGTACGGGGCCCACGGCCGCAGCGAGCTCCTGGAGCGCTGATCCGGAGACCGCGGGTATTGGTTTTGAGCACCCTTGAGAAGCAGGTAGTATTTTCTCTGTCAGGCGCCGCTAGCTCAGTTGGTTAGAGCAGCTGACTCTTAATCAGCGGGTCCGGGGTTCGAGTCCCTGGCGGCGCACCTGTACTTCGGGCGGTTTCCGGTTCACCGGGAACCGCCCGAAGTGTTTCCGGGCCCCGCTCCGGTGTCACAAGGTGAGCGACAGCAGCAGCGGCGCGGCCTTCCGGTTCAGTGCGTCCGCGGCGGCCCGCAGCCGGTGGGCGTGCTCGACGGGCATCGACAGGGCCAGGCAGCCCACCGAGGCCCCGGCCGTGATCGGCACCGCGGCGCAGACGGTGCCCACCGCGTACTCCTGCAGGTCCAGCATCGGCACCGTGGCCGGCTGGGCGTCCAGCTTGGAGAAGAGGATCCGCTCGTTCACGATCGTCTTCGACGTGAGACGGGCGATCTTGTGCCGCGAGAGGTGGTCGCGCCGCCCGTTCTGGTCGAGCTGGGTCAGCAGGCACTTGCCGACCGCGCTGGCGTGCGCAGCGGAGCGGAAGTCGACCCACTCGTGCACCTTCGGGGTGCGCGGGCTGTCCGCGAACTGCGTGATCTTGACTTCGCCGTCCACGTACCGGCTGATGTAGACCGCCGCGCCCACCGAGTCCCGCAGCCGGTCCAGGGTGTCCTGCAGCTTGTTCTGGAGGGCTTGCTGCCTGTCTATGCCTGAGCCGAGCAGGACCAGGGAGTCCCCTATGGCATAGGCGCCGTCCGCCACTTGGAGGACGTACCCCTCACGGCGCAGCATGAGGAGCATGGGGGCGAGATGGACCGCGGGCAGGCCGGTCTCACGCGCGATCTGTACATCGGTCACACCGCCGGTGTGGCGGGCGATCGTTTCGAGTACGCGCAGGGCGTACTGCACCGAGTGGAACGGCGCGGTCGGCTCGGGCTTCAGCGCCACGGTTTTCCCCCTAGCAGGTTGTTACCGCTTGCCCTACCACGATAGCCATCAAGAGGCCCACGTGGAGCGCCTGTTGATGAGATTGATGGCTCGATCGTGTCCCCTCGCCTGTGGCTAATCCACTGGCATATGCCAAGGTCACGCCTGCTGTCCCGGGATGCCGGGAATGACCACAGGCCGCCGATGGTTCGAGTTCTTCGTACGGACGGCGAACCGAGACGGGAGCGACTATGAGTGACACCGGGGACGCGGGTCGGGGTGCGGACGGGGACGGCCGCGGAGATCCGATCCGGGGTGCGGTACGCGGCAGCGCGCCGGTGCCGCTCTCGGTGCTCGACCTCGTCACGGTCGGCAGCGGCAGCACCGCCCACGACTCCCTGCGCACCAGCGTCGCGATCGCCCGGCTCGCCGAGTCCCGCGGCTACCACCGCCACTGGGTCGCCGAGCACCACTCCATGCCCGGGGTGGCCAGCTCCTCCCCGGCGGTGATCCTGGCCCACCTCGCCGCCCACACCACCCGCATCCGGCTCGGCTCGGGCGGCGTCATGCTGCCCAACCACGCCCCGCTCGCCGTCGCCGAGCAGTTCGGCACCCTGGAGGCGCTCGCCCCCGGGCGGATCGACCTCGGGCTCGGCCGCGCGCCCGGCACCGACGGCCGCACGGCCGCGGCCCTGCGCGGGCCCGGCCGGCTCGACGAGGCCGCGCAGGAGTTCCCCCGGCAGCTCGTGGAGCTGACCCGCTTCCTCGACGACGACTTCCCCGACGGGCACCCGTACGCCCGCGTCCACGCGGTGCCCGGTCCCGTGCAGGGCCGCGCCGGGCGGCCGCCGCTGTGGCTGCTCGGGTCCTCCGGGTTCAGCGCCCGCCTCGCCGCCGAGCTCGGCCTGCCCTTCGCGTACGCCCACCACTTCTCGGCGGCCGGCACCCTGCCCGCGCTGGAGCTCTACCGGCAGGCCTTCCGCCCCTCGGCCGTACTGGACGCCCCGTACGCCGTGATCGGCGTCTCGGCGCTCGCCGCCGACACCGACGGGCAGGCCCGCGCCCAGGTGCTCACGGGGGCGCTGTCGATGCTGCGGCTGCGCAGCGGCCGGCCGGGGCTGATCCCGACGCCCGAGGAGGCGGCGGCGTACGACTTCTCCCCGCCGGAGCGGGAGTTCGTGGACGGCTGGCTCGCGAACGTCGTCCACGGCACCCCCGACGAGGTGGCCGCCGGGCTCGACGACCTCGTGAAGCGCACGGGCGCCGACGAGCTGATGCTGACCTCCAACGCGCACAGCGGCGCAGCCCGGTTGCGCTCCTACGAGCTCGTCGCAGATGTGTACGGGATGCCGGTCCAGGCGCCGCGAGCTGATTGATCGCCCGCAAACGCAGTTCGGCTGGTTTGTTGCCGAAACCTTGCGCGAGGGTGTCCTAAGGCACCCTTAAACCGCTCGTCACCCGGGGTGGCGGGCGGTTTCTGCTGTGCCTCCAAGCCTCTGACGAGGGGATTTGCTCGGCGAGTGGTCTAGTCCTTCTTTGGTCCAAACCATTGACGCGACCCTCGGGTGATCGCTATCACTTCTCCCACCCGAACCTCTTGCTTCCCCCTCCCACCCCCCGGAGGCAGTTCATGCACTTCCGTAAACCCCTCATCGCGGCCGCCGCCACGGCCGCGCTGGCAGCCGGAGCGCTGGCCGGCTTCGCGGGGCTCGGCACCGCGCAGGCCGCCGGCGCGGCCACCACCGCGGGCGCAGGCGGCAACGTCAAGATCGCGTACTACGACCAGTGGAGCGTGTACGGGAACGCCTTCTATCCCAAGCACCTCGACACCCGTGGCATAGCGGGCAAGCTGGACGTCATCAACTACTCGTTCGGCAACATCCACCCCACGAACCTCACCTGTTTCGAGGCGAACAAGGCCGCGGGCGACGACAACAACCCCAACGCCGGTGACGGCGCGGGCGACTCGTACGCCGACTACCAGAAGTCCTTCGCCGCGGCGGACAGCGTCAGCGGCGTCGCCGACAAGTGGGACCAGTCGATCGTCGGCGTCTTCAACCAGTTCAAGCAGCTGAAGGCCAAGTACCCCAACCTCAAGATCAACATTTCGATCGGCGGCTGGACGTACTCGAAGTACTTCAGCGACGCGGCGAAGACCGACGCCTCCCGCAAGAAGCTGGTCTCCTCCTGCATCGACCAGTACATCAAGGGCAACCTGCCGGTCGAGGGCGGCTACGGCGGCCCGGGCGCGGCGGCCGGCATCTTCGACGGCATCGACATCGACTGGGAGTACCCCGGCTCCTCCGGCGGGCACCTGGGCAACCACTACGCCCCCGAGGACAAGCAGAACTTCACGCTCCTGCTCAAGGAGTTCCGCGAGCAGCTCGACGCGTACGGAGCGGCCAACGGCGGCAAGAAGTACCTGCTGACCGCGGCGCTCCCGGCGGGCCAGGACAAGATCAAGTACATCGAGACGGACAAGATCGGTTCGTACCTCGACTACGCGAACATCATGACGTACGACATGCACGGCGCCTGGGACGGCGACGGGCCCACGTACCACCAGTCCCCCCTGGACAACTCGGCGGCCGACCCGACCGACCCGATCGCGCCGGGCACCCAGAAGTACGGCATCAAGAACGCCATCGACTCCTGGATCGACGGCAACGCGGCGTACGGCATCGCCGGCGGCTTCCCCGCGGGCAAGCTGACGCTGGGCTACGAGTTCTACTACCGCGGCTGGAAGGGCGTCCCCGCAGGGACCGCGGGCGGCCTCGCCCAGAGCGCGACCGGACCCTCCGCGGCCCGTCCCACCAGCCAGCAGGCAGGCATCGCCAACTACAAGGAGCTCGGCGGGATCGTCGACAACCCGGCGACCACCTTCTGGGACGACCAGGCGAAAGCCTCGTACTTCTACAAGGACGGCGAGTTCTTCACCGGCCTGAACCAGCGGTCCGTCCAGGCCCGGGTGGACTACGGCAAGCAGCGCGGCCTGGCCGGCGCGATGATGTACTCCCTGCTCGGCCTGGACGCCAACACCACGCTGCTCAACCAGATCTCGGACGCCCTCGGCGGCACCACGCAGCCTCCGACGACTCCGCCCACCACGCCTCCGACCACCCCGCCGACCACGCCTCCGACGACCCCGCCGACCACGCCGCCCACCTCGGGCTGCACGGCGCCGGCGTACGTGGCGGGGACCGTCTACACCGGCGGCAACGAGGTCTCGCACAAGGGCCACAAGTGGAAGGCCCAGTGGTGGACGCAGAACGAGGAGCCCGGCACGACCGGTGAATGGGGTGTCTGGAAGGACCTCGGCGCCTGCTGATCTCCCCCCACCCCGCGCCGAGCGGCAGCCCGCCCCGTACCCCTGCACAGGGGTACGGGGCGGGTGTGCTCCACCGCGGGCGGGTCAGGCTCCGGGGCGGGTGCCGATCATCTCGGCGATCAGCTCCGGGGCCACCGCGCGCGAGTACAGCCAGCCCTGGCCGGTGTCGCAGCCGACGCGTCGCAGCCGGGCCGCCTGGCCGGCCGTCTCCACGCACTCGGCGGTCACCGTCAGGCCGAGCCGGTGCGCGAGCTGCACCAGGGCCTCGACGATGGTCTCGTCGGCCGGGTTCGGGTGGGTGCCCTCGTCGTAGCGGAAGCCCCGTACGAAGGAGCCGTCCAGCTTCAGCACGGACACGGGCAGCCGGCTCAGGTACGCCAGGTTCGAGTACCCCGTGCCGAAGTCGTCGATGGCGATCCGCACCCCCATGTCGCTCAGCGCCTGGAGGGCCTGCAGCGGCCGCCCCGCGGAGCCCATCACCGCCGACTCGGTCAGCTCCAGCTGGAGCAGCTGCGGGGCCAGCCCGGTCTCGGCCAGGATCTCCGCCACGTCGCCGACCAGGTCCGAGTCCCACACCTGCCGTACCGCCACGTTGACGGAGACGAAGACGGGGCAGTCGCTCGGCTGCTCGATCTGCCAGCGCCGGGCCTGCCGGCAGGCGGTCCGCAGCACCCACCGCCCCAACTGGACGATGGAGCCGTCCTCTTCCGCAATTCCGATGAACCGATTCGGCGTCAGCGTGCCGAACTGCGGGTGGTTCCAGCGCACCAGGGCCTCCACCCCGCGCACCGCACCGCTCTCCAGGTCCACGAGCGGCTGGTACTCGAGCGCGAACTCACCCCGCTCCACGGCCGGCCGCAGCGTCGAGCTGAGCGCCTGGCGGGTCATCCGGTGCGCGTTGCGCTCCGGGTCGAACAGCGTCCAGCGGGCCTTGCCGTCCGCCTTCGCCCAGTACAGGGTCGTGTCCGCGGCCTGCATCAGCCCGGTCGCCGAGGTCCCGTCCGTGGCCCGCTCCACCACGCCGATCGACGCCGAGACCGACAGCCGCTGCCCCGCCAGGTCGAACGGCTCCTGTACGGCGGCCAGTACGCTGCGCGCCAGGTCGGCGAGCTGCTCGGTGCCGGTGGAGTCCTCGACCAGCAGGGCGAACTCGTCGCCGCCGAGCCGCGCCACGAGGTGCCCGCCGGTGCGCCCGTAGCCGGACTGGTCGGCGCACTGGGTCAGCCGGGCCGCGACGGCGGTCAGCAGCCGGTCGCCGACCCGGTGGCCCAGGGTGTCGTTGACGGCCTTGAACCCGTCGAGGTCGAGGTAGCACAGGCCGATCCGGCCGGTGCCGCCCTGCTCGTACGAGGAGGCCTCCAGGGCGGCGGAGAGCCGCTCGAAGAACAGCGCCCGGTTGGGCAGCCGGGTCACCGGGTCGTGCATCTGGAGGTGCCGCAGCCGGGCCTGGAGGTCGCGGCGGTCGCTGATGTCGGCGACGGACAGCAGCACGTCCCGGGTGCCGGGCACGGGTCCGAGGGTGACCTCGGTCCACAGCGAGTGCCCGTCCGGATGTTTGAGCCGGCGGGTGCAGCGCAGTCTGGCCTGCCGACCGCGCAACACCTCCTGGTAGGCCTGCCAGGTACGGGCCTCCGCGCCCAGGTCGACCAGGTCGGCCGCGCACTGCTCGACGAGCGCGTCCGGCTCGGTGCCCAGCAGCCCGGC
Source organism: Streptomyces sp. NPDC031132 (assembly GCF_055570595.1). Taxonomy (NCBI): domain Bacteria; kingdom Bacillati; phylum Actinomycetota; class Actinomycetes; order Kitasatosporales; family Streptomycetaceae; genus Streptomyces; species Streptomyces sp. NPDC031132. The sequence goes on along the minus strand of NZ_JBVIGX010000011.1, from coordinate 94,951 downwards.
CAGCGCCGCGTTGGCGGCGACGACGTAGCCGGAGCGGTCGACGACGGCCATCGCCAGGTGGGCCGCGTTGAAGGCGGCCCGGTAATCGCGCAGTTCGGACTCGGTGCGGGGCGGCGACGACGGCACGGCCGGCACTGCTTGGTGACGCTCCGTAATGGCCGATCGGATGCTGTCGGCCGCCGAACCGGTTCCCTCTGAGGTTCCGCTCACCGTTGGCTCCCGCAGTGCTCGTGAGTGTCCGTGCAGGAAAGTGTGCCGATCATAGAGGCACCGTACGGCCCTATCCAGCGGCGTCGCCGTGCGGGGCACGGGACTTCGGCGTGCTGACGCCTCGCCGGGCGGCTCCCGGGCGATCGTTTCTGCGCAGCTCTGAGCAGCGGAAGCCCCCTGCTGATCTCCCGTGATCGGTCGTGACGTTCTGTAGGCATGTGGGTGAACCCCCGGGGTCACCGGCTTGCCGTAGTGCTCACTCGTGTGGGGCAGCGGAACAGGGCATTAGTAAGACAATCCCCCCAAGGTGGAACGAGATGGTACGAATCCACCACCGGAGGTCGATGTGCCGCGACAGCAGACACCCGGGGGAGTGGAACGCTCCCGCATGAGAAGCACGGCGGCTGCGCTCACCTCCCTGACGGCGCTCGCCGCCATGTCGCTCGTCGCGGGTCCCGCGGTCGCCGTTCCGGGGGCCGCGCCGTGCGCCCTGACCCGTACGTCCGCGCACCACTCCCTCGGCCTGGACAGCTGGAACCGCGCCTACCCCAAGCCGGAGCGCACGCTCGACGCGGTCATGGTCTTCCTCTCCTTCCCCGACCACCGCACCACCTTGACGACCGAGCAGCTGACCGGCGACTACTTCCCCGCGACCGGCGACTTCTTCGAACGGGCCTCGTACGGGAGGTTCCGGCTGGTCCCGCACCCGCAGAAGCAGTGGATCCGGATGCCCAAGCCGTCCACGGCGTACGGGATACAGCGCGACTGGGCGGCCCAGGACCGGGCCGCGTACCTGCGGGACGCGGTCGCCGCCGCCGACCGGGAGGTGGACTTCTCCCGGTACGACGTCGTGTACTTCGTCGCCGATCCGGACGCGCCGGGAGTGGACTCGGACGCCACCAAGGTCGTCAACTTCGACCGGCCGATCAGGGCGGACGGGACGGAGCTGCGGCGGATCGTGACCGTCTTCGAGCGGCACCCGCCGGACCGGAACGTGCTGGCGCACGAGACCGGGCACGTCTTCGACCTGCCCGACCTCTACCACCGGCCGACGGACGGCAAGGGTGACTGGGACACGCACGTCGGGGACTGGGACGTCATGGGCAGCCAGTTCGGGATGGCCCCGGACCTGTTCGCCTGGCACAAGTGGAAGCTCGGCTGGCTCGACGCGTCCCAGGTGGACTGCGTGCAGTCGGGGTCCTCGCTGCACACCCTGCTGCCGCTGGCCCAGGCCCCGGAGGCCGGCGCCACGGGCGGGACCCGGCTCGCGGTGATCCGTACGGGCGCCGGCAGTGCGATCGCCGTCGAGGCGCGGGGGTCCGCCGGCAACGACGGGGACACCTGTACGGAGGGCGTCCTGGTCTACCGGGTGCGCAACGAGGCGGCGTCGGGCGGCGGGCCGATCGAGGTGCTCGACGGGCACCCGGACACGGAGGCGTGCTGGGACCGCTCGGTGTACCCGCCGCTGGCGGACGCGCCGCTGGAGGTGGGGCAGGCGTTCACGGTGCCCGGGGAGCGGATCAGGATCGAGGTGGCGGACCGCACCCCGTCGGGCGCGTACACGGTCAAGATCACCACGTAGCGCAGTGCAGCCGGAGCGCGCACAGGAACGTGCACCGGAACACGAAGAAGGCCCCCACTCGCGTGGGGGCCTTCTTCCGTCTGTGCGCCGCCAGGGACTCGAACCCCGGACCCGCTGATTAAGAGTCAGCTGCTCTAACCAACTGAGCTAGCGGCGCTTGCTGACGAGGAAGACATTAGCAGGGAGATGGCCGGAACGAAAAATCGATATCCGCAGCTCGGGCGGCGCGGACGTACGCCCACAGGAGTGCCTCGGGTCCGGGGAGCCAGGGGGTGCGGGTGTCGGGGGCGACGAGCCAGCGCGACGGCCCGGGAGTGGCCGCGAGCGGCGGCACGGTGACGGCGTCGCCGCGGCCGTGGCACAGCGGCGCGGGCGCCGAGCTGCCCCACTCTTCCCAGGCGAGCAGTGCGGGGAGCCGGTGGGCGGTCCCGGTGGCGGCGAAGAGCAGCATCCGCCCCCGGTGCACGGCGACGGGCCCCGAGCCGGGGCCCTCGGCCCGGAGCAGGTCGAGCATGCGGCGTCCGAGGACGAGCGGGACGTTGACGACGTCGAAGGCGGTCCCGCAGGGCAGCGTGGCGGGCGCGGTGGCCCGGGCCTCCCAGAGGGTGAGGGTGCTGTGCGGGTGCGCGGACGCGGAGGCGAGCCAGGCGGCGCCCTGGGGTGTGACGTGCGTCGCGGTGCGGGCGTCGCGGGTGGGGTGGGCGGGTGCCGTCGTCAGCGTCGTCATGCGGACCGGTCTACCGGGCGTAGCGATCCGGTTTCCGGGAGTTACGGAAAACCGGGACAGGACGGGGGATGGTGGGCTATGTTGCGCCCCGCATATGCCAGCTGCGTCATCTGCCGTGCCCGCCGCGAGGGCGGGGCGGGACCGGCGCCGCCGGTCGCGCGTGCGTGCGTTCCGGAACTGTTCTAGCGTCGTATGAGCGGGGGTTCGCCCGCTCGGCGGTGCCGGTGGGCCCGCTCGCCGGCACCGGGGATCCGGCCTCCGGCCTCCGGCCTGGGCCGTCTCGGGCGCCGGCCCGGCCGCCGCCCCCGCGCGCGGTCGACGGGACACCCGGGACCGCGGTCCCGACCGAGAGCAGGTGCATTCCCATGCGTCGTTCGGCTCGTATCCCCGGTGTCCTCGCCGCCCTGGCCCTCGCCCTGGGCGGCGTCGTCGTCGCCGCTCCGGTGGCCCATGCCGACATCGAGGCCTGCCAGGACATCGTCCAGCTGCAGGGTGCCGAGGTCACGGACGCCATCCGGATCGCGTGCTACGTGGGTCTCGTGGGAGACGAGGGCGGCTGCACCAACGGGCTGACCCAGGCCGGCGTGGCGGGGATCGTCGCGACCGCGGCGTGCCGCGAGGCGCCCCAGTAGCCGAGCCCGTCCCGAGCCCCTGCCCCGCCCCGAGACCGCGGCGGGCTGATCGGCAGGACACCCCCTAGTCGGCAGGACGCCCCCTGGTCGGCAGGACACCCCTAGGAGGCCTCCGGGCCCGCCTCGCGCTGCAGGGACTCACCGAACTCGATCATCTTGCGCGCGTAGTCCTCGGTCCACTCCGCCTGCGCGGCGATCGCCGCCGGCGGCAGCCGGTCGAACCGGCGCGGATCGGCGAGCTGCGCGGCCGCCAGGGCCTGGAACTCCACCGCCCGGTCCTGCGCCGCCCGGAACGCGAGCGTCAGCTCGGTGGCGCGGGCCAGCAGCTCCCGCGGGTCCTCGATCGACTCCAGGTCGAAGAAGTGCTCCGGGTCCGTGGCGGCCTCCGAGGGCTCGAAGAGCAGCGGCGCGGGCCGCAGCTTCCGCTCGGTCGTCCGCTCGGGCTCTGCCATGCGTGTCCTCCTGCTGCGCGTTCGGGATCCTTCCGGGCCACCCTCCATTGTCCAACGCCGCGCAAGAGCGCCGCCCCTCAGGGCTTCCAGGCCACCCGGTGCTCGGCCAGGTGTGCCAGGACCGAATGGTTCGCCTCCCAGCCATCGGGGAACTTCACCGTCACCCCCAACTGGACCGGTTCCGTGGACGGGTGGTCGTCCAGCAGTTCGGCTATCCCCGCCCGGGCCACGACCACGCACGCGTGCCGGTGCCGCGAGGCCAGGACGCACAGGCGGCCCGTCTCCAGGTGGAACGCCGTCGCGTCCGGGCGGCCCGACAGCGGGTGGAGCACCACCGTGAGGTCGTACTCCCGGCCCTGGAGCCGGTTCGCGGTGTCCACCGTGACCCCGGCGACGCCCAGTTCCGCCAGGGCGGCGCGGACCGCCGCCGCCTGGTCGCGGTGCGCCGTGCCGACCGCGATCCGGTCGGCGGTCAGCGGGGCCGGGGCCTCGGACTGCTCGTCCGCCGTCACCGCCCCCCGGTCCAGCGCCCGGCGGACCACCAGGGCCACCGCCCGTACGGCCTCCGGGTCGGTGCGCGGGGTGTGCCGTGCGGGCAGCTCCAGCAGGCCCCAGCCCGACTCGGCGGCCTCGTCCAGCACCCGGTCCGGGCCCGAGCCGTCGCCCGCGACCCCGTACGAAAGCCGCCGCTCGCCCGGACCCGTACCGCTGCGGAACTGCGTGTACGGGTAGAACGCCTTCGAGACCAGCGGCGCGGCCGTCGCCGGGAGCCGCCAGGACACGGGCAGCCGGTGCTGCGGCAGCTGCGGGTTGTGGGCCAGCAGGGTGCTGACCGCCGACGCCGACGGGTCGTACGACAGCCCCGCCCACTGCTCGGCGCCGACCACGCTGAACGGGTCCAGCTGTCCCGGGTCGCCGACGAACAGTGCCCGCTCGAACAGCCCGGCCACGGCCAGCAGCGCGTCCGAGCGCATCTGGTACGCCTCGTCGACGATCGCGTGCTCCCAGGGCTCCGTGTCCTTCACGTACGCCCACTTCGCCGCCGTCGAGATGGTGATCGGCAGTTCGGCCAGGTCCCCCGGCTTGGCCGAGAGGGTGACCGAGGGCAGCTCGCGCAGCGCCGGGTCGTACGCGTCGCCGTCACTGCTGTGCAGCCGGCCGACCTTCAGCTCCGGGTCCTTCTCGGCGAGCCGCAGCACCAGGTCGTCGACCTGCGCGTTGGTCTGCGCGACCACCATCAGCCGGCGCCCGGCCGCGGCCAGCTCCCGGGCGGCCCGCACCACGAGCGTGGACTTGCCGGCGCCGGGCGGGGAGTCGACGACCACGCCGCGCTCGCTCCCGTGCAGCGTGTCGCGCAGGATGGCGGCGGTCGCCTCGGCGGCGGCCGCGCCCGGATCGAAAGCGGTGCTCACAGGATGTCCTCGGCGGTCACTGGGTCGGGCGCGGCGTCGGGCAGCACGGCGGCGGTCGCCGATCCCGGCGGTCCGCCGTGCGTCCACGGGGTCTGCTCCGGCTCGGGCAGCTTCGGGCCGCCGCGCGCGTCGTGCTCGAACAGCGTCCAGCAGACCCGGTCGCCCTTCTCGGGCACCGAGCCCGGCTCCGGCTCCCGGCCGCGGCCCATCTTGTCCAGCAGCCGCAGCACGAGCCGGCCGTCCTCCTCGAAGCGGACGAACTGCGCCGCCTGCGGGCGGCCCTCCAGCGAGCGGAACACCTTGCCGCCGCCGCCCTCCGCGAGCTGCGGACGGTCCTCCGTGGCCACCGTCACCAGCGGGCGCGGGCTCGGCCGCTTCGACTCCGTCCATTCCATCACCACCTCGGTGACCTCGCCCGCGAAGGCCTCGCCCGACAGTCGCCGGCCCGCCATCACCAGCGGATCGTCCAGCGCCTCCTGGGCGTCGAGCCGTACCTGCTCGGTCTCCCGGGTCGCCAGCTTCCGGGCCGCCGTCACCGCGTCGTCGCGGCGCGGCTGCGGGGGCTCGCCCGCCCGGACGCGGTCCCGGTGGCCGGTGTACGACCAGCGGTCGCGGGTCCAGCGCTCCTCGGCCCGCTCCCCGGCCGGCAGCGCGCGCAGCAGCTCCAGGGACTGCCACACCGCCCGCCAGGTCGGCCGCATCTGCTCCGCGACGAGCTCCCGGACGGCCGCCTCGGCGCGGTCCAGCGCCTTCGGATCGTCCCCGGTGCGCGCCGCGTCGTAGCGGGCCATCGCCGGGGCGAGCAGCTTGTTGTCGAAGGCCGGGTCGGTGGCCGGTCCGGCGGGCGGGACGAGCAGCTGTCCGTCCCGGTCGCGGCCCAGTTCGGCCCGCAGCGCCGCCTCGGCGCCCGACTCCCCTTCCGGCGGGGCTATCCACGACAGCAGCGCGCCCAGGTGCTGGTCCTCGAGGTTGCTCTGGCCGGTGGCCCAGTGCCGCCCCAGCAGCTCCGTCGCCGACAGCAGCATCGAGGCCCCCGGGACCCGGGAGCGCTCGCCGAGGTGCGTGAACCAGCGCCCCAGCAGCGGGACCCGGGTGGGCGCCGGATACGGGTTCTCCGGATCCTCCTCGGCCGTCCGCCGGAACCGCATCGACCGCCCCAGCAGCCGGACGTACTCGATGCCCGCCCGGCTCGGCACGATCACCTGGGGCGCGTCCAGGCACAGCTCGGCGGAGACCTTGCTCTTCGCGCCGGTCTCCGGATCGGTCTCGGTCCGCTCCACGTACTCGACGTCGTCCGCGTACCCGTCCACGTACGGCAGGACCACGTCGGCCAGCTCCGCCAGGAACGCCCAGCGCAGGTCCCGGTCGCGCGGCTGCGGCACCACCAGCAGCCGCGGCTCCGCGGGATCGGTGCCGATCAGCGCGCCGAGCGGGGCCCCGGCCTCGCCCGCCGTCGTCAGGGGTACGAGGACCAGCGGGCGCTCGCTCAGATGCCGGTGCCGTACGGTCGCCAGCGCGCGGGCCCGGCCCGCCCGGACGGCTTCGAGGCGCGCGAGGGTGTTCAGGAGGGACATGCGGCCGCCTCCAGGGCCTCGGCGCGCAGCCGGGCCGCCCGGTGCAGCGCGGCCGCGGTCGGGTCGTCGGTGCACCGGCCGCCGGCGGCGGCCGCGAGGGCCTCCCCGACGGTGGCGAGCGCGCCGAGCTCCCCCCGTACGGAGCGGCCGAGGGCGGTCACCTCGGCGGCGGCGCGGGCCCGCTCCCGGCAGTGGAAGGCCAGTTCGCAGGCGGCCAGGCACTCGGGGGCGTAGGCGGCGGAGACGGCCGCGACCGCCTCGGTCAGCTCCTCGGCGGGCCGCGCCGGGTCGAAGCTGAGCCCCTCGGGCAGAGCCTCGGCCAGCTCCTCGACCCGCGTCAGCCGGTCCAGCTGGCGCCGGGTCACGGCGCGCTCGCGGCGGACGTCGACGGGCGCGGCGGCGGGCAGGTTGGAGAAGTCCTTCGGGCAGACGAGCAGCACGGTGTGCCCGACCACGGCGGAGGCCAGCTTCTCGGCGGTGTTCTCCAGGGCCAGGACGTACACGGCGGCCTGCCGGGCGGCGGCGCCCACCTTCGCGGGATCGGCGGCCCCGTCGATCAGCGGGAACGACTTGATCTCCACGACGGTCCAGCGGCCGTCGGGATGCACCACGACGGCGTCCGGCTCCAGATAGGCGGGGGTGCCCGCCACCTCCAGGGCCAGCATCGGGTGGTCCAGCAGGGTCCAGGCCCCGGAGGCGGCCGCGGCGGCGGTGGCCTCGCGCAGGGCGAGCGCGGTGCGCGCGGCGCGGCCCTCGGGCCCGGCGGCGGTCAGGTCGGGGACGCGGGCGCCCGGGCCGGGCGGCTCGGCGCCGGCGCCCAGGTGCCGGTGGACCAGCTCCAGCAGAACGGCTCCGCCGTCGCCCTTGACCCTGGCCTCGAAGGAGTTCCCGCGGACGATGGCGAACTGCGACTGGCCGAAGGCGGCGGGCGAGCCGAGGGCCGCGGCCAAGGCGGTCTTGTCCACGCCGGCGCCGTCGAGCAGGGCCCGTCTGCCGCATCCGGGGTTGGCGGCGAGCGCCGCCAGCGCGCGGGCGTCGAGCGGTCGGGGCGGCACGGCGGGGCCGCGCAGGTCAGCGAGCCGCTGCCGCAGAGTCGTCTTCCGGGGCGGGCCGCTGGGCGGGTAGGAGCTCACGGGCGGAAGTGTCCCATCCGCCACTGACAATCGTGGTCTTACCGCGGAAACCGGCCGTACGGACCGGTAGCCGGCGCGAGATCGCGTACCCGGCGGCCATCGCGGCGGCCCCGGCGGCCGCGTCCAGGAAGTAGTGGTTGGCCGTTCCCATGACCACGAGCGTGGTGACCGCGGGATAGGCGATGCCGAGCCCCCGCAGCAGCGGGTGGCGCCCGTACCGCCAGAGCAGGACCCCGCACCACAGGGCCCAGCCGACGTGCAGGCTCGGCATGGCCGCGTACTGGTTGGTCAGCCCCCCGAGCCCGCGCGGCGCACTGGCCTCGGCGCCCCACCAGCCGTACGCGCTGTACTGGGCCATCGTGTCGGTGAACCCGTACGCGGCGTCCAGCAGCCGGGGCGGGCAGGTGGGCATCAGGGTGAAGCCGACGAGCCCGAGGAGGGTGGAGACCACCAGCCAGGTGCGGGCGCTGCGGTACTGCTGCGGCCTACGCAGGTACAGCCAGACCAGCACCGCGGGGGTGACGAGGTAGTGCAGGGAGGCGTAGACGAAGTCGGCGGGTATGCCGAGCAGTCCCTCGTGGGAGAACAGCCGGTTGAGCGGCCGTTCGAAATCGATCCCCACCAGCTCCTCCGCCCGGAGGATCGCGAGCCCGTGGCCGACGGCGAGGTGCACGTCGCCCCGGGCGAGGAGTCTGCCACCGGTGTACGCGCCGTAGACGAGCCCCAGGAGCAGCAGTTCGGCCCACCAGCGGGTGGGCTTCTGCCGATCAGTCATACGGTGTAGGACGCTTGTGCGACTGGGTGGGTTGCCTGGTGTTCACGTGTTGGATGATGGACGGACGACGCAATCGCCCGAAGCACCACAAAAGCACCCGAACCCTTGAGTTCTTACGCCCTTACGTACCGGGAGAATCTCCTATGGCCCCCCGCATCCTCCTGGCCCGCCACGGCCAGACGGCGTGGTCCCAGCTCGGCAAGCACACCGGACGCACCGACGTGCCCATGCTGGAGGAGGGCAAGCGGGGCGCGAAGCTGCTCGGCGAGCGGCTGGCCCGCGCCCCGTGGAACGGGCTGCCCGGCGTGGAGGTCCGCACCAGCCCGCTGGTCCGCGCGAGCGAGAGCTGCGACCTGGCGGGCTTCGGCGCCCGGGCGGAGCCGTGGGACGCGCTGATGGAGTGGGACTACGGCGACTACGAGGGCATGACCCCGGCCGAGATCCAGGCGGTGCGCCCGGGTTGGCTGATCTGGCGCGACGGCGTCCCGGGCGGCGAGTCCGTGGCCGACGTCGCGGCCCGCGCCGACGAGGTGGTCGCCTGGGCCCGTTCGGCGGAGCGCGACGTGCTGGTCTTCGCCCACGGCCACGTCCTGCGCACCCTGGCCGCCCGCTGGCTCGGCTTCGAGGCCTCCTTCGGCGCCCGCATCCGCCTGGAGCCCACCTCACTCTCGGTCCTGGGCTGGGCGTACGGGGCCCCCGCACTGGAGCGCTGGAACGACACGGGCCACCTGGACGTCTGACCGCAGTCCGAAGTCCCTTGACAGGGCGGGTGGTTGAGCGATCGGCTCGGCTGCGAGGATGGGGTCATGACGATCACTTCCGTGGTGCTGCGACGGCGTGTGGACGACCTCGACACGGCCTCGGCCTTCTACGAAAAGCTGACCGGCGAGCCGGCGAACCGGTTCGCGTTCGCCGGCCTGGAGCTGGCGGCCGTCGGCCCCTTCCTCCTCTTCAGCGGACCGGACGCGGTCGCGGAGCGGTTCGCGGGGGTGGCGGCGACCCTGGGCGTTTCGGACCTCGACGCGGTCGTCGCGCAGGGCGAGGCGGCCGGGGCCGAGGTCGTCGCCGCGCCCGCCGACACGCCCAACGGGCGGCGGGCCGTGCTCCGGCACCCGGACGGCGCGGTGTACGAGTACGTCGGCGGCTGACGCGACCGGGCCGCCCGGCGGGGGCCGGTCGGGCCGTGGCGCGGCTGCCGGTCAGCGGGGGCGCGGCCCGTCAGGCCGTGGCGTGGCGGGTCAGGAAGTCCGCCACGCGGGGGCTGCGCTGGTGCGGGACCAGGGTCCGGGCCGTCCCCGACAGCATGGACCGGATCCGCGTGGACTGGACTTCGGTGAGCAGGTCCAGGACCCGCCCGCCCGCCCAGGCCGCCTCGTCCGGGGCGCCGGCCCGGGCCAGGTCGTCGGCCAGCTCGGCGGTGTAGAGGGCCACGTTCCGGGCGAAGTGCGGATCCTGGAGGTCCGCCGCGCGGCGGGCGTGCCGGGCTGCGCGGGCGTGCTCCCCGAGGGCCGCCCAGCAACGCGACTCCAGGGACTCCAGTTCGGCCTCGCCGAAGAAGGACATCCACTCCGGGTCCGCGCCCGCCTCACCGCGGGAGAACTCCGTGTGCGCCCGGGTCAGCGCCTCCTCGCAGGCCTTGCGGTCGGTCAAGCCCGCCCAGCCGCCCGCCTCGCGCAGGGCGAGCAGCGAGAGCAGCCGGGGGGAACCGAGGGAGCGGGCGGCGCGGCGGCCCGCCTGGGCCGCCCGTACCGACTCGCGCGGCCGCCCGCAGTCCCGGGCCAGGAAGGCCATGTTGCTGAACGCGTGCGCCTCCAGGCCCGCGTCCCCGGCGACCCGGGCCGTTGCCAGGGCTTCCGCGTAGTGCGAGCGGGCGTCCTCGAAGCGGCCGGAGTCGTGGGCCAGCCAGCCCACCGAGATGGCCAGTTCGCCCGCGCCCGCGTGCAGCCGGTCCTCGGTGGACTGCCGGGTGGCTCCCGCATCCAGCAGTGCGTAGGCGGCGCGCAGGGGTTCGGCGGCCCTGCGGTAGAGGGCGTCGGCCCCGTGCCGGTCGTCCAGCAGCCGGATCTGGCGTACGGCCTCCTCGACCGCCGCCGCCTCGGACTCACCGGCCCGGGAGGGCGGCCGTCGGGTGTCGCCGAGCAGGGGGAGGCCGATCGTCGCGGCCGCCACGGTCGCGGAGCCGCCCGCCATGAACGCGCGACGCAGCACGTCGCTCTCCTTGTGGGTGATGGGGCCGGTGCGCTGCGCCGACCGGCCGCGCACCTCCTCGCGCGGGGAGAAGCCCAGGTCGGCCAGGGTCCGGCCGGGGAACATGTGGAGCAAGACCCGCTCGTACGCGTAGTTGGGGCAGCGGATCTCGCCGGACTCGACCCGGCCGATGTAGCGGGCGTCGCAGGAAACCGTTTCTCCGATCTCCTTCGCGGCCCGGCGCACCATGGCCGCGAACTCGGCCGGGGAGTGCTGCCCGCGCAGCCGCCGGAACGTCTGATTCGGTGAGTGGGGGAACGCCGCCATGGACGTGGCCTCTCTGGCAAGGGACGCACCGCCGGTTCCGCGGGATGGAGCCGGGCCCGGCGCGCATGAACGTACCGCCAGCGACGGACGGCTCATGCGGTGTTTGGCTACAAAAGGGATATCTCACCCGCGATCCGCCATGAACTGCCATCCTTTGCAGCGTCTTGCCACCGCACCCGTTGACGTTTTGGCGCGTTGAGCCCATGCGGGGTGTGAGCTGACTCCCGCCCCGTTCGTACGCGGATCGAGGAGGGGTTCCCTTGGTGGAGGGCGGCATGGAGAGCACTGCAACGAACACCGCGCCCGCGTCTTCGGATGCGACCCCCGTCCCGGCCGTCGCGGTCGCCCCGGGCGTCGTGGCCGTAGCGGTCGCCCCGGCGGAGGCACCGGACCTGGTGACCGTGCCCACCCGGCAGGGCCTGGAGGCCGTGGACATCATCCGCCGCGCCGCCAGCCTGGCCGGCGGGGTCGGCCCGGTGCTGCACGACGGGTCCGGCGACACCCTCGGCTTCCTCGTCCCGCCCGGCACCGCCGACGCCTGGGACCTGCCGGGCAGCGCGTGCACCCAGACCAACGGGCGCGGCATGCGCTTCGGCGACGTCGACGTGTCGCCCACCGCCGGAGACACCGGCTGGCTGCTCCCCCCGGAGGCCGTCGGGCCGGTCACCGACCCCGACGTGCTGCGCGCGGCGCTCGGCGAGGCGGCCCGCCTGATCGAGGCGGCGGACAACTGCCGCTGACCGGCGACAATGGGGTGGTGGCAGGCAAGGGCAGAGGCAGCAGCAGACAGCGCGGGCGCGGTACCGCCGAGGCGGTCGTCGGGCAGGTGGCCGGCGGCACGGCGGAGCTGGCTCCCGACCGCGAGCGCGCCGACGCCTGGACGCTGCTCATCGACGGGGCCCCGCAGTCGCACGTGGACCTGGCCGATCCGGGGTACCTGGACTTCGCGTACCAGCGGCGGATCGGCCACCTGATCGACCTCGTCGCGCCCGCCCGGCAGCCCCTGAACGTGGTGCACCTGGGCGGCGGCGCCTTCACCCTCGCGCGCTACACGGCCGCCGCCCGCCCCCGCTCGACCCAGCAGGTCGTGGAGATCGACGCCGCGCTGGTGGCCTTCGTACGGGAACACCTGCCGCTGGACCCGCAGGCGCGGGTCCGGGTCCGGGCGGTGGACGCGCGGGCGGGCCTGGCCAAGGTCCCGGACGGCTGGGCGGACCTGGTGATCGCGGACGTGTTCAGCGGCGCGCGGACCCCGGCGCACCTGACGAGCGCCGAGTTCCTGGACGACGTACGCCGTGCCCTCGCGCCCGGCGGGTGGTACGTGGCCAACCTCGCGGACGGCCCGCCGCTGGCGCACCTGAAGGGCCAGATCGCGACGGCCGCGTCCCGCTTCGCGCACCTGGCGCTGGCCGCCGACCCGGTGGTGTGGCGGGGGAAACGGTTCGGCAATGCGGTGCTGGCGGCCGCCGACCGGGAGCTTCCGGTCGCCGAGTTCACCCGCCGGGTGGCGAGCGACCCGCATCCCGGCCGGGTCGAGCACGGCCGGGCCCTCGCCGACTTCGCGGGCGGCGCGTCCCCGGTCGCCGACGCCTCGGCGGTGGCCTCGCCCGAGCCCCCGCCGTCCGTCTTCCGCTGAGGGGACGTGACCGGCCGCGACACGCCCTCGTACGGATGACCTTGCGCTCCGATCGGCCCGGGGGCGGGTAGGTCTTCGTCTCGAGTGCCCCGTCGGGGCACTCGGTACCGACAGCAGGGAGACAGCGGCATGGCTCAGGGCACCGTCAAGTGGTTCAACGCGGAGAAGGGTTTCGGGTTCATCGCGCCCGAGGACGGCAGCGCGGACGTCTTCGCGCACTACAGCGAGATCCAGGGGAGCGGCTTCAAGGAACTCCAGGAGAACCAGAAGGTCGCGTACGACCTCGGCCAGGGAACCAAGGGGCCGCAGGCGACGAACATCCGCGCGATGTGACGAGGCGCTTCGGCTAGCCGGACACGCCTGGCCGGACACGCCTAACCCTCGTACGTCTCCACCAGCGGCGGATGGCCGTTCCAGGTGCAGAAGACCGACATCTCCCGGCCCGCCTTCGTGAAGGTGACCCGGATCCAGTACGGCTGCTTCCACACCTGCATCTGCCAGCCGGCGTCCGGCGTCGCCGAGACGAGCTCGGCCGAGGACGTGCCGAGGTCGAAGACCACCCGGCCACCCGTGACCGGGTAGGCCTTCACCTTGCCCGGGTCCCCGCCGCCGTCCTGCTGCTCCTCCGGGGGCGGGCTCGGCGGGGCCGCCTTCTGCGCGGGCCTCGCGGAGGAGGCGGCGGCGGAGGGCGACGCCGAGGGGGAGGCGGACGGGGACGGGGAGTCCGAGGCCGGTTCGGGCGACGGCGCCGCGCTGTGCGTCGAGGAGGACAGTGGCTGCGTGGTCAGCGGCACGGCCAGCGGCGGATCGTAGGCCGTTCCGGACATGACGGTGTGCACGCCCCACCAGGACAGCGTCACCGCCGCCCCGGTCGCCAGCGTCCAGGCGAGAGCATGAACAAGTCCTCGGTGCATCAGGGCACATACTGCACCACTCGCCCCAGAGGCGTCCCGACACCCCGTGTGGTCCCTCGAATGGACTACGGTGCCGCCCATGGCAAGTGTGCTCGTGGTCGAGGACGACCAGTTCGTACGTTCCGCCCTGATCCGGCACCTGACCGAGGCTTCGCACACCGTGCGGAGCGTCGGCACGGCCCTCGAGGCGCTGCGCGAGGTCGCCCACCACCGGTTCGACGTGGTCATCCTCGACCTCGGGCTGCCCGACCTCGACGGGTCGGAGGCGCTCAAGATGCTGCGCGGCATCACCGACGTACCGGTGATCATCGCCACCGCGCGCGACGACGAGGCCGAGATCGTCCGGCTCCTCAACGACGGAGCCGACGACTACCTGACCAAACCCTTCTCCGTGGAGCACCTCTCCGCCCGGATGTCCGCCGTCCTGCGCCGCGCCCGCGCGGCCGCCGGGGCCGAGCCGCCCTCGCGGGTCCTGCGGGTGGGCGGGCTGGCCATCGACCCGCTGCGGCGGCAGGCCGAGCTGGACGGGGCCGTGCTGGACCTGACCCGGCGGGAGTTCGACCTGCTGGCCTTCCTCGCCGGGCGGCCCGGGGTGGTCGTGGCCCGGCGCGAACTGCTCGCCGAGGTCTGGCAGCAGTCGTACGGGGACGACCAGACCATCGACGTGCACCTGTCCTGGCTGCGCCGCAAGCTCGGCGAGACCGCCGCCCGTCCTCGCTATCTGCACACGCTGCGGGGGGTCGGGGTCAAGCTGGAGCCGCCGGTGTCGGAGCAGCCCGTGTCGGAGCCGCCGCTGTGAGATGGGCGCTGGTCAAGGTGTGCCTCGCGGTCACGGCCATGGTGGTCGTGGCCTTCGCCGTGCCGCTCGGGCTGGTCGTCCAGGAGATGGCCAGCGACCGGGCCTTCTCCAACGCCGAGCGGCAGGCGGCCACCATCGGGCCGACCCTGTCCATCACCACCGACCCGGTACAGCTGCGCAAGGCCGTGGAGTCCACGCAGATGGGCGCGGCCCAGCGGATGGCGGTCCACGTGCCCGCGATCGGCGGCAGCGCGCCGGTGGAGATCGGCACCGGCCGGGCCGGGGCGCACGCCGTGGAGGAGACCCGGCGGATGGGCCGGGCGATGACGGCCCCGCTGGCAGGCGGCGGTTCGGCGCTGCTCCAGCCGACCGCCCTCGGGTCGGGGGACATCGCCGTCGTGGAGATCTTCGTACCGGAGAGCGAGGTCAGCAACGGCGTCGCGACGGCCTGGGTGGTCCTCGCCGGCGTCGGTCTGGCGCTGATCGTGGGCTCGGTGGCGGTCGCCGACCGGCTCGGCGCCCGGCTGGTGCGGCCGGCCGAGCGGCTCGCGGACGCCGCGCACCAGCTGGGGGAGGGACGGCTGGGGGCGCGGGTGCCGGAGGACGGGCCGAAGGAACTCCGCTCGGCGGCCGTCGCGTTCAACTCGATGGCGGACCAGGTGGTGGAACTCCTCGCCAACGAGCGGGAGCTGGCCGCCGACCTCTCGCACCGGCTGCGGACGCCGCTGACGGTGCTGCGGCTCAACACGGCCTCGCTCGGCGACGGGCCGGCCGCGGAGCAGACCCGGGCTGCGGTGGAACAGCTGGAGCGGGAGGTCGACACGATCATCCGTACGGCCCGTGAACAGCGCGCACCCGCGGCCGCCGCGGGCGGGGTCGGGGCGGGCTGCGACGCCTCCGAGGTGATCCGCGACCGGATGGACTTCTGGTCGGCGCTGGCGGAGGACGAGGGACGCGAGGTGCGGCTCGCGGGCGTGGACCGTACGGTACGGCTCCCGGTCGCCCGGCCGGAGCTCGCGGCCGCCCTCGACGCCCTGCTCGGCAACGTGTTCCGGCACACCCCCGAGGGAACCCCCTTCGCGGTGGACGTCCACGACGCGGGGGACGCGGTCATCGTCCTCGTCTCGGACGCGGGCCCCGGCATCGCCGATCCGGACGCGGCGCTGCGGCGCGGCAACGACGGCGGGCGGGACGGCTCGACGGGCCTCGGCCTGGACATCGTGCGCCGGGTCGCGGAATCGACGGGCGGCGACGTGCGGATCGGCCGCTCGATGCTCGGCGGGACCGAGGTCCGGGTGTGGATCGCCCTGGACGACCGGGCGCGGGGCGGTGCGGGCGGTGTGCGGACGCGCCGCGGCCGCCGCAAGCGGCGCGGCGGCTGACGGGCGGTTCGCCGGTTCGCCGGTTCGCCTGCCTTCGCCCGCGGCGGGCGCGGGCGGCATACCGTACGGGGTGGTTGGTTGTCCTTCCCCCGAACGGAATGGAACTGGTCATGCGCTACGCAGTCCTCGGCACCGGGATCGTCGGCCGCACGGTGGCCGGCCGCCTCGTCTCGCTCGGACACGAGGTGGTCATCGGCACCCGGGACCCCGAGGCCACCCTCGCCCGCCCCGAGTACGCCGCATGGCGGGAGGCCCACCCGCAGGCCGGCCTCGCCTCGTTCCCGGAAGCCGCCCGGCAGGGCGAGGTCCTGGTCAACGCCACCGGCGGGCAGGTCAGCGTCGCCGCCCTGACGGAGGCGGACGCCGCGCACCTGGACGGCAAGGTGCTGATCGACATCGCCAACCCGCTGGACTTCTCGCAGGGGTTCCCGCCCACCCTCGACCCGGTGGACGACGACAGCCTGGGCGAGCTGCTCCAGAGGACGTTCCCGCGGCTGCGGGTGGTCAAGACGCTGAACACGATGAACTGCCGGATCATGGTCGAGCCGGCCCGCGTGCCGGGCGAGCACACCGTGTTCCTCTCGGGCGAGGACGCCGACGCCAAAAAGTCCGTACGCGAGCTGCTGTACTCCTTCGGCTGGCCGGAGACGAGCGTCCTGGATCTCGGCGGCATCGAGACGGCGCGGGGCACGGAGATGCTGCTCCCCATCTGGCTACGTCTGATGGGGACCCTCGGCCACACGGACTTCAACTTCCACATCCAGGGCGCGCAGCAGGACAGCGCGCAGCCGAGCACGCAGCCGGGCGGCTGAGAACCGGCCCGTCCCGGATGGGCGCCGAGATGTTGCCGGTCCGGGTGGCCGCGCCGAATGTGGGCCTGACGGAAGGAGTCAGGCATGAGAGTCATGCTCCGGGCCCACTTGGACACGGCGGCCACGAACGAGGGGATCAAGAGCGGCGCCCTGCAGCAGGCCATGAAGAAGCTCATGGACACCATCAAGCCGGAGGCCGCCTACTTCGGGCTCCACGAGGGCGTCCGGTCCTGCTGGATGGTCTTCGACCTCCAGGACAGCTGGCAGATGCCGTCGCTGATGGAGGATCTGTTCGCACAGTTCAACGCCGAGCTCGAGGTCGGTCCTGTGATGAACGCCGAGGACCTGGCGAAGGGTCTCGGGGCGATGAAGTCCTCGTAGATCGGGCCGGGATCCCGCCCCACTCCCGGCCGGCGGCCGCCCACGCGAGCACCGCGGAGGCGGCCGCCGCCGCGCACGCCACGGCGAACGCGGCCCGGTGGCCGTACGCCGCCGCCAGCGGTCCGGCGGCCGCAGCGGCCAGCGCCTGACCGACGATCAGGCCGCTGCCCACCACGGTCATGGCCTCGCCCCTCCGCTGCACCGGGCCGGCCCGCTCGACGAGCCCGAACAGCGCGATCAGGTGCGGGGCCACGGCCAGCCCGATCCCGGCGACCGCCAGGGCGGCGCCGAGCAGCCCCGACACGGCGAGCAGCGGCAGCGTGAGCAGCGCCTGTACGGCGATGGTCCGGCGCAGCCGTACGCCCAGGTCCGCGGAACCGGGGCGGGCGACCGTCACGAAGCCGGCGATCGAGCTGGTCACGGCCATCGCCGCCCACACCAGCCCGGCCGTTCCCGGCTCGCCCAACGACTGGGCGAGCGCGTTGACCCCGGTGTTGGCCCCGCTCCACGCGGCGCCCTGCAGCACGGCCATCACGCACAGCAGCACGAGCTCCGGCGACCACAGTCGTACGTCGGCACGAGCACCGGCATCCGGTGCGCCGAGGGGGCCGGGCGCAGTCGGGTGGACGGCGAACAGGGTCCCGAAGAGCAGGATCAGCCCGGCGGCGAGCACGAGCGCGGAGGCCGGGTGCACGGCCACGGCCAGGATCCCGGCGAGCGCGGGCCCGACCACGAACCCGACCTCGTCGAGGGTGGTGTCGAAGGACAGGGCCGCACCGACCAGGGCCTTGTCCTCGCCCGCCAGGTGCGCCCAGCGGGCCCGGGCCAGCGGGCCGACCTGCGGCACGGTGAGCCCGGCGGCGACGGCGAGGGCCGTCCGGGCGGGCAGCGGCAGCCCGGCCAGGACGCCCGCGACGAGGGCGGCCAGGACGGCGGCGTTCGCGACGCAGGCGACGAGGAGCACGGGGCGGTGGCCGCGCCGGTCGGCGAGCCGGCCGATGACCGGGCCGCCGAGGGCCTGGCCGAGCCAGAGGGCGGCCGCGACGGTGCCGGCCTCGCCGATGCCGTCGCGTTCGTTGATGAGCAGGAGCGTTCCGATGGGGCACAGTGCGGCGGGCAGCCGCGCGAGGAACGCGCAGACGGGCAAGGCGCTGCCGCCGAGTGCGAACACTCCGCGGAAGCCGCCGGGGGCGGCGTCGGATCCGGACACGGACAACCTCCATCCGCACGCCGACCCTCCCGTGTCTCCGGCGCGCACCGTTGCCCGTTGGACAGACCGTAGCCGCGGAATGCGGGCCTCGGCAGTCCCGCCCGTTCTTCCGGGGGAGGTGCGGCCCGGAACTCAGCCGCCGGAGTTGAGGCGCTGCGCCTGGGACCGGCCGACCTCGGCGGCGCGGTGCAGGTAGTCGGCGATGACCGCGAGTTCGGCGTCGGAGTAGCTCTCCAGGACCGCGCCGAAGGCCCGGCCGGGGGTGTCCCAGGCCTCGCCGATGCGTCGGCGGGCCTCGGGGGCGAGGGAGACGAGGGAGCGGCGGCGGTCGTGGGGGTCGGCGTGCCGCTCGACGATTCCGGCCTTGACCAGCCGGTCGACGAGGCGGGTGGCGGAGCCGGAGGTCAGGCCGGTGAGGCGGGCGATGTCGCCGGTGCTGACGGGGCCGGGTTCCATGTCGAGGAGGGCGACGCACTGCATGTCGGTGGGGTGCAGCCCGACGTGGTCGGCCATGGCCTGGTTGAAGAGCGAGTAGTCGGCGTAGTGCCGCTGGCTCTCGGTGACGATGCGCGTGAGCAGCTCGGCGCGGCTCCACTCAGCACGGGTGTCACTCGAACGAGGGGAATCGGTTGACATCGGCTTCTCCATGCCTGAAATTTATCTGTGTGACGCAGAATGTTGATCGTGCAGAATCTGTGTCACGTACCCATCCTAGCGTGTGCCGCACGCCAGGACATCAAGCAGAACAGCAACCAGATCAGCAACAAGAGCAACGACAAGAACAGGAACAGGAACCCGCCATGTCGATCCTCGTCACCGGTGCCCGCGGCACCGTCGCCCGCGGCCTCGTCTCCCTCCTCGCCGCCCGCGGCATCCCTCACCGCCTCGCCTCCCGCGAGCCGGACACGCCCGATGCCGTCCACTGTGATCTCACCGATCCGTCGACCTTCCCTGGCGCCCTGGCCGACGTCCGGTCCGTCTTCCTCTACGCCGAGGCCGCCGCCATCGGCGCCTTCGTCAAGGAGGCCGTCGCCGCCGGAGTCGAGCACGTCGTGCTCCTGTCCTCCTCCTCGGTGCTCGGGCCGGGCGCTGCCGACAGCCCGCTGTCCGCCTCCCATCTCGCCGTCGAGGAGGCGCTGCTGGCCTCCCCGCTGCGCACCACCCTGCTGCGACCCGGCTCGTTCGCGAGCAACGCCCTCGGCTGGGCCTGGTCGCTGAAGTCCGGCCGCGCGGTCCAGCTGCCCTACCCGGGCGCCCACTGCGACCCGGTCCATGAGGCCGACCTCGCCGAGGCCGCCTTCGCCGTCCTCACCGACGCCGCCCTCGGCGGCCGCGCGTACCACCTGACCGGCCCGCACTCCCTGACGTTCGCGACCCAACTGGCGCTACTCGGCAGGGTGCTCGGTGCCCCCGTGCCCTTCGAGTCCGTCACCGCCGAGCAGTGGAAGTCCGGGGTCGAGGGCTACATACCCGGCCCCTATGCCGATGCGCTCCTCGACTACTGGGCCGCGAGCGACGGGCTCCCGGTCGAGATCACCGACGCCGTCGAGCGTCTCACCGGCCACCCGGCCCGCTCCTTCGAAACCTGGGCCGAGGACCACGCGGATGCCTTCCGCGCCTGACCGCCGCGATCCCCTTCCGCGCCTGCTCAGGCCGTACGGTCAGAGCCAGCCGCGCTGGGCTGCCTTCAGGCCGGCCTCGAACCGGCTGGTGGCGTGCAGGCGTTCCATCATTCCGGCCATCTGACGGCGTACGGTGCGCAGCGAGACGCCGAGGCGCTTGCCCGCGACCTCGTCCGTCAGCCCGGACGCCAGCAGCTTCAGCAGTTCCCGTTCGCCCGCGCTGATCCCGTCCTCCGTCGGCTGCTTGCGGTCCGCGCCGAGCGGTACCGCGGTCTCCCACGTCTGCTCGAACAGCGTGATCAGCGAGGCGACGATGCCCGGCGCCGTCGTGCACAGCGCCCCGAGCCGGGAGTTGGCCGGGTCGATCGGGACGATGGCGGTCGTCCGGTCGAAGATCAGCAGCCGCGGCGGCAGCATGGGGCTGGTGCGCACCTGGCCGCCGCGTTCGGTGGTCCACTGGGCGTAGCCCAGCGTGGGCGGGTCGTTGCGGACGCTGTCCTGGTAGACGGCCCGCAACTCGACGCCCTGGGCCATCGCCCGTTCGTCCAGCGGGCGCGAGGCGTCGAGGCTGGCCTGCGACTGGGCGCCGCCCGGGATGATCGCGAGGCATTCCTCGGCGAGGTCGTGGGTCAGGATCTCCAGCCGTGCCTGGATGGCGTCGATCCCCACCAGCCGCTCGGTTCCGTCGGTCTCCGTGTTCGGCCGCAGGCCGGCGTACTCGGCGATGGCCTGCGCGGCCGCGGCCTTGCTCGCGGCGAGCTGTTGCTGGCGCCGCGCCAGATCCTCCTCCTGGCGGCGCAGGATCAGCTCCAGGCCCACCTCGGGGCTCACGGCGCGCAGTCCGCCGGAGCTCTCACGCGAGGAGGTCAGGAGGTTCAGGTCGACGAGCCGGTCCAGTGCGTCCCGTATGCGGCCCTCCGGCAGGGCGAGGCGTGCGCCCAATTCGGCCAGCCCGCCCGACGGATCCGCCAGCATCCCCCGGTACACGGACTCCACGTCCCCATCGAGCCCCAAAGCTTCCAGCATGCCCAGCCCCCCAGCTGATCCCTACAGACGGGCACGTCGGACCGTCTGTCGATGATCTTAAGCGGGCGACCGGTGTTCGGGCCGGGCGACACCAAGCTGCCAGGCAGCTGGCTGCCAGCCCGAACCCCTTCCAGGCCTCTGACCTGGGCAGCAAGATATTGATCACCGGGACGGCGGGGCACGGAAGCCCCACCCCAGGCCAGGGCCGCAAGGCCGGACCGGAGCAGCGCGCACCACCCGCATCGCACCGCTCTCACGCTCAGGGGAACGTCATGTCTCGCACCGCGCACTTCATCGCTGCCGCCGGCCTCACCGCTCTGTTCTCGATCGGCGCCGCCTCCGCCGCCGTCGCCGCACCCGCCGCAGGCACCGGCGTGATCGGCTGGGACTCGTACCACGCGGCCTCCGCCTCCGCCTCCGTCATCGGGTGGGACTCCGCGGCCGCCGACAAGCACGTGATCGGCTGGGACTGACGACCCGTGCGGGTGATCCAAGCCTCCCTGCACCGCACGCTCCCCGGACCGCCCCCCGAGGGGTCCTCCCACCTCATCCACGACCTGCTCTGGGCGCACGCCACGCAGGCAGAGGGCCTGGAGCACATCCGGCCCCGCCCCACCGAGCACGGTCTGGACCTCTTCCTCTTCGTACGCGCCGCCTGCGACGCCTCGGCCCTCGAGCAGATGCGCACCCTGCTCACCCGGGTGGACACCCCCATCGCCGCGCACGGTTACACCGTCGCCCCCTGAACGACGGTCTTTCACCAGCCGTGTAGGCGCCGCCACTTCGCCGCCATTTCGCCGCCCGGCCGCTCAGGGCTGCCCTGTCGCGCCCTCGCTCGCCGGCCCACAGCCTTCTTCGATTCACCTACCCCTCTGGAGCTCTTCGATGTCCCGCTCTCTGCGCCGTTCGTCCGCCGCCGCCCTCCTCGCCGCGGGCCTGGCCTCCGTCGTCCTGACCACCACGGTTCCGGCGCAGGCAGCAGACGTTCCCATGGCGCCGGCCGGCTCGCAGTCGGTTCAGGCCGACACCGGCACGATCACGCCGTTCACCCCGACCGTGCCCAACCCGACCACCGCCACGAAGGCCGAGCTGGACGCGGCCGCCGCCAAGGCCGCCAAGACCGCCAAGACCAGCCGGATGTTCCTGGCCCCGCAGGCACAGACCGCCGCCGACTCGAGCGTGGGCGGCCAGATCAGCCGGAGCGAGGTCATAGCGCGGGCCAAGACCTGGGTGGAAGCGGGTGTTCCCTACAGCATGACCAGCTACCGCACCGATGCGAACGGCCGCTACCGCACCGACTGCTCCGGCTTCGTCTCCATGGCCTGGCACCTCGCCTCCTCCTCGGCCAACAACTACGGGGAGACGACGGGCACCCTGCTGGACTTCACGTCGTCCATCAGCAAGGACTCCCTCAAGCCGGGCGACATCATGCTCAACCCGGACCCGGGTGCCAGCGGCCACGTGGTCATCTTCAACGGCTGGGCGAACGCCGAGCACACCCACTACGACGCCTACGAGCAGGCCGGCAGCGTCGGCGCGGTCCACCGCGAGATCCCCTACCCGTACTGGTCCGGGCACGGCACCTTCAGCCCCCGCCGCTACGACAAGATCGTCGAAGACGTGCAGCTGAACAACTCCCAGACGGCGGGGGCGGATTTCAACGGTGACGGTCAGGCGGACATCGTGGCCCGGGACGGGTCGGGGAACCTGAAGATGTGGACGCACAATGCGGGTGGCTACTTCAACGCTGCCGTGCAGGTGACGAGCGGTTGGAGCTTCACGCAGACGGTGGCCGCGGACTTCGATGGTGACGGCAAGGCGGATCTGATCGCCCGTGACGGTTCGGGGAACCTGAAGCGGTGGAGCGGTCGTGGTGACGGGACCTTCGGTGCGGCGGTCCAGGTGACGGGCGGCTGGGACTTCTCGCAGACCGCGGCGGCGGACTTCGATGGTGACGGCAAGGCGGATCTGATCGCCCGTGACGGTTCGGGGAACCTGAAGATCTGGGCGGGTCGCGGCGACGGTACGTTCGGCGCCGGCGTGCAGCTGAGCTCCGGCTGGGACTTCACCCAGACCGCTGCGGCGGACTTCAACGGCGACCACCAGGCCGACATCATCGCCCGCGACGGCTCCGGAAACCTCAAGATGTGGACGCACAACGCCGGCGGCTACTTCAACGCCCCCGTCCAGGTGACGGGCGGCTGGAACTTCTCGCAGACCGCCACGGCCGACTTCGACGGCAACGGCAAGGCCGACCTCATCGCTCGGGACGACAACACCGGCAACCTCAACATCTGGGCCGGTCACGGCGACACGACCTTCGGCGCGGCCGCCAAGCTCACCGGCGGCTGGTAACCCTCCGCCCCACGCTGCCGCCCGGGAGAACCCACCCGGGCGCCAGCCCCGAGACGCCTCGCGCCTGAGCGGCTCCAGAGCCAGAGCCCCTTCGCCGTGACACGCTCACGGCGTCGAGCGAGCCGCTGCTCCCGTGCGCACATCAGCCCGATCCCACCGCATCTGCCCTCAAGGGGACTCCCAGCATGTCGTTCCGACCGTTCTCCTCCCGCATGGTCGTGGCATCCGCCGCCGCGCTCGCCACCTGCACCACCGTCCTCGGGCTCGTCGCCACGGCCGGCACCGCTCAGGCCGCCGCCGTCAGCACCTGGGACAAGGTCGCCCAGTGCGAGTCCGGCGGGAACTGGGCCATCAACACCGGCAACGGCTTCTACGGCGGAGTGCAGTTCTCGCAGTCCACCTGGCAGGCCTTCGGGGGCACCGCGTACGCCGCCCGGGCCGATCTGGCCACGAAGAAGCAGCAGATCCTGATAGCCGAGAAGGTCCTGAAGGTCCAGGGCCAGGGGGCCTGGCCGAACTGCGGGCCGGCGGCCGGTCTCGCGGCGGACCACGCAGATCCGTACCCGGAGGACAGCCTGCCTGCCCCGGTCAACTCCCAGACGGCGGGGGCGGATTTCAACGGTGACGGTCAGGCGGACATCGTGGCCCGGGACGGGTCGGGGAACCTGAAGATGTGGACGCACAATGCGGGTGGCTACTTCAACGCTGCCGTGCAGGTGACGAGCGGTTGGAGCTTCACGCAGACGGTGGCGGCGGACTTCGACGGTGACGGCAAGGCGGATCTGATCGCCCGTGACGGTTCGGGGAACCTGAAGCGGTGGAGCGGTCGTGGTGACGGGACCTTCGGTGCGGCGGTCCAGGTGACGGGCGGCTGGGCCTTCACGCAGACCGCGGCGGCGGACTTCGATGGTGACGGCAAGGCGGATCTGATCGCCCGTGACGGTTCGGGGAACCTGAAGATCTGGGCGGGTCGCGGCGACGGTACGTTCGGCGCCGGCGTGCAGCTGAGCTCCGGCTGGGACTTCACCCAGACCGCTGCGGCGGACTTCAACGGCGACCACCAGGCCGACATCATCGCCCGCGACGGCTCCGGAAACCTCAAGATGTGGACCCACAACGCCGGCGGCTACTTCAACGCCCCGGTCACCGTCACCGGAGGCTGGGACTTCACCCAGACGACCGCGGCCGACTTCGACGGCAACGGCAAGGCGGACCTGATCGGCCGCGACACCGCCACCGGCAACCTCAACATCTGGGCCGGTCACGGCGACACGACCTTCGGCGCGGCCGCCAAGCTCACCGGCGGCTGGTAACCCTCCGCCCCACGCTGCCGCCCGGTGCCATGACGCCCGGGCGGCAGCGCCGTCCCAGACCCGAGGAACCCTCCGATGCCCTTTGCGACACGCACCCACCGCCGGATGCGGACCACGGCCCTGCCGCTCGTCCTCTCCCTGGCCGCCGGCGGGCTGGTCACCGCCACCGCCGCCACCGCGAACGCCGCGACGTACAGCTCCGTGCGCGAGGCGTTCAACAACACGGCGATCAGCCCGGACGGCGAAGCCGGCGCGGCCGACTTCGACGCCGCGGGGCGCAGCCTGTCGGCCACCGACCTGGACCAGGCCGGCTGGCTGCGGGGCACGCGCGTCACGCTCAGCGGAACGACCTACACACGGGCGGACGTCGCCCCCGGCCGGCCGGACAACGTGCTGGCGACGGGCCAGACCCTCGCGGTACGGGGCTCCGGCAACGCTCTCGGATTCCTGGCATCGGCGACTTCCGGCTCTGTTGCCGCCCCCGTCACCGTGACCTACGCCGACGGCACTTCGGCGCAGCAGACCCTGGAGGTCGGCGACTGGAGCGCGGGCGGGACGGCAACCGCGGCGCTCAGCCTGGACCACCGCAACACCGCATCCGGGCAGCAGGCGGCCCCGGCCCGCCTGTACGCGGTCACCGTGCCGCTCGACCCGAGGAAGACCATCACGTCGGTGACCCTGCCGAAGACCGGCAGCGCCGCCGCTCCGGGAGCCTCCGCCCTGCACGTGTTCGACATCGCGATACGCAGCACACCCGCCGCTCCGGGCGGAAAGTTCTGGGCGGGAAGCTGGGGCGCCGCCTTCGGCTCGGCCCAGCAGCCGGCCCCGCAGGGCTGGGCCCAGCAGACCCTGCGCATGGTCGTGAACCCGCACACCAGCGGCGGCACGGCCCGGATCCGGTTCGCCAACACCTTCTCGCCGCAACCGATCAGACTCGGCCACGTGACCGTGGCCTCCCAGGTCCAGGCCGGCGGCGCGGCCGCAACGCAGGCACCCCTCTCCCTCACCTTCGGAGGCAGCCAGGAGACGATCCTCCCGGCCGGCGGCGAAATCTACAGCGACCCCGTAGCCTTCCCCGTCACCGCCGGGAAGAACCTCCTGGTCAGCATCTACCTTCCCGATCCGGTCACCACGGTCCCCACGCACGACTACGCCCTGACGACCTCCTTCGTCAGCAGCCGCCTGGCAGGCGACCACACCACGGACACCGGCGGGGCCGCGTTCCCGGGCACCCTCTCGTACTGGACCCTGGTCAGCGGTGTCGACGTCGCCGCGGCCGACAACATCGGAACGGTCGTCGCCCTGGGCGACTCCCAGACCGACGGGGGGCATTCCACCCCGGACAAGAACCAGCGCTGGCCCGACCACTACGCGGCGGCCCTGAACAGCAGCTCCCAGACGGCCGGCGTCGTCAATTCCGGCATCAGCGCGAACCGTCTGCTGAGCGACCGCGCGGACACCGCGGGACCCGCCGCACTGAGCAGGCTGGACCGCGACGTCTTCGCCCAGAGCAACGTCCGTACGGTCGTCCTCTACGAAGGCATCAACGACCTCGCCCACGACAGCGCGTCCGCGGAGTCCGTGAAGGACGCCATCCGCCGCATCTGCGCCCAGGCGAAGGCGCGCGGCATCCGCGCGGTCGTCGCCACCATCCCCGCGTTCGGCGGGTACTCGGCCTACGGTGACGCCAAGGAGAACGCCCGCCAGCAGGTCAACGCCTTCATCAGGACGACGGCCGAGGCCGACGCCCGAACCGACTTCGACCTCGTCACCCGGGACCCCGACATGCCCTCCCAGCTCCTGGCGAGCATGCTCAAGCCGGGCGGCGACGACCACCTGCACTTCGGCGACGCGGGCACCAAGGTCCTCGCGGACACCCTGCTCCGGGGGACCGACGGCCCCAGCGTGAACATGTCCCAGACCGCGGCTGCGGACTTCGACGGCGACGGAGTCCGGGACCTCGTCGCACGCCAGGACTCCACGGGCATCCTCAAGATGTGGCTCGGTCGCGGCAACGGCACCTTCGCCTCCGCCGTCGACGTGACCAGCGGCTGGCGCCCCTTCTCGCAGACCGTGGCGGCCGACTTCACCGGCGACGACAAGGCCGACCTCATCGCACGCGACCCCTCTGGCAACCTGAAGCTCTGGAACGGCCGCGGCGACGGCACGTTCGGCTCGGGCGTCACGGTGACGGGCGGCTGGGACTTCTCGCAGACCGCGGCCGCCGACTTCGACGGCGACGGCAAGGCCGACCTCATCGCCCGCGACTCCTCCGGGAACCTGAAGATCTGGGCCGGCCGCGGCAACGGCACGTTCGGCGCCGGTGTGGTCCTGACCGCCGGCTGGAACTTCACCCAGACCGCCGCGGCGGACTTCAACGGCGACCACCAGGCCGACATCATCGCCCGCGACGGCTCCGGCACGCTCAAGATGTGGACCCACAACGCCGGCGGCTACTTCAACGCCCCGGTCACCGTCACCGGAGGCTGGACCTTCTCCCAGACCGTGGCGGCCGACTTCACCGGCGACGGCAGGACAGACCTGATCGCCCGCGACGACAGCACCGGCGAGCTCCGCAGCTGGGCCGGCCACGGCGATGCCTCCTTCGCCGGCTCCACCCTCCTGACCGGCGGCTGGTGACCGGACACAGCCCCAGGAAAACGCAGAGGTCCCCGGTCCGCTTTCGCGGGCCGGGGACCTCTCGCAGGGTGAGTGACGGGACTTGAACCCGCGGCCACCTGGACCACAACCAGGTGCTCTACCAACTGAGCTACACCCACCATGTCCGGTCGGAAAACCGACCGGCCGAAGAAAAGGGTACAGGGTCCGGAAGGGTGCTCGCTCCCCCCTTTTCCCCGACCCGTCTCCGGAGGGTCGTGCCGGGTCCTATTCGGCGGACAGGGTGTGCTTGGCGGCGATGGCCCGGGCGGTGTCCGAGTCGGGCCCGGGCTGCGGCACGAAGACCGCCTCCCGGTAGTAGCGCAGCTCGGCGATGGACTCCTTGATGTCCGCGAGCGCCCGGTGGTTGCCGGTCTTCGGCGGGCTGTTGAAGTAGGCCCGCGGGTACCAGCGGCGCGCCAGCTCCTTGACCGAGGACACGTCCACGATCCGGTAGTGCAGATGGCTCTCCAGCGCGGGCATGTCACGCAGCAGGAAGCCGCGGTCGGTGCCGACCGAGTTCCCGCAGAGAGGAGCCTTGCGGGGCTCCTTCACGTGTTCCCGTACGTACGCCAGGACCTGTGCCT
This sequence comes from Streptomyces sp. NPDC031132, assembly GCF_055570595.1. Lineage (NCBI taxonomy): Bacteria > Bacillati > Actinomycetota > Actinomycetes > Kitasatosporales > Streptomycetaceae > Streptomyces > Streptomyces sp. NPDC031132. The sequence continues at coordinate 67,245 of NZ_JBVIGX010000011.1, read as the reverse complement.
CGGCGTCCGCGAGGGTGATCCCGCCGGCCAGCTCGTCGAGCAGTCCGGAGGCGGTGTGCATCTCGCGCACCACGTCGGGCATGGTCTCCAGGGCCGCGTCCGGCGGGCGGATCACGAGGTCCACGCCTTCGCCGAGCACGTTGAGCTCCGAGTCGGTGACCAGTGCGGCCACCTCGATAAGTGCGTCGTCCGTCAACGAGAGCCCGGTCATCTCGCAGTCGATCCACACCATGCGATCGTTCATGCGGCCCAGCTTATGCGGATTACGCGGAGGGTCCCCCGCCTCGGTGACGACCGATGCGGGGGACCTTCGTCAGGCAGTGCCCGTCGCGGGAGCTACGCGTGCTCGCGCAGGACCCGGTTCGGGGCGTACAGCTCGGTCACCGTCGGGCCGGCCGCGGCCAGGGCCGCCGCCGCCCGCTGGGGCTGCGGCGTGCGCTGGTGCGGTACCGGGGACCCCTGGATCTCGGCCACCTGGGACACGTCGGCCTGCGGCCGGCGCGCCCGGTACGCCGAGCGGTACGCGGCCGGGGAGGACCCCAGCTGCCGCCGGAAGTGCCCGCGCAGGGCGACCGGCGAGCGGAACCCGCAGCGCCCGGCGACCTCGTCGACCGAGTAGTCGGAGGTCTCCAGCAGCCGCTGCGCCTGGAGCACCCGCTGGGTGATCAGCCACTGCAGCGGCGCGCTGCCGGTCAGCGAGCGGAAGCGCCGGTCGAACGTGCGCCGGCTCATGTACGCGCGGGCGGCGAGCGTCTCCACGTCGAACTGCTCGTGGAGGTGCTCCAGTGCCCAGGCGACGACCTCGGCCAGCGGGTCGGCGCCGATCTCCTCCGGCAGCGACCGGTCGAGATAGCGCTCCTGGCCGCCGGTGCGGCGCGGCGGGACGACGAGCCGGCGGGCCAGTGCCCCGGCCGCCTCGCTGCCGTGGTCCGTGCGCACGATGTGCAGGCACAGGTCGATTCCGGCCGCGGTGCCCGCGGACGTCAGCACGTCGCCGTCGTCGACGAACAGCTCGCGCGGATCGACGTGGACGGACGGGTACCGCTTGGCCAGCGTCGGCGCGTACATCCAGTGCGTCGTCGCGGGCCGGCCGTCCAGCAGACCGGCGGCGGCGAGCACGAAGGCTCCCGTGCACAGTCCGACGATCCGGGCGCCCTCCTCGTGCGCCAGACGCAGTGCGTCGAGCGCTTCCGGAGGCGGCGGTGAAGTGATCGAGCGCCAGGCCGGAACGACGACCGTGCCTGCCCGGGCGATCGCCTCCAACCCGTACGGCGCGGTGAGCTCGAGTCCGCCGGTGGTCCGCAGCGGACCGTCTTCCCCGGCGCATACGAGCAGTCGATAGCGTGGAACTCCCGCGTCCTGCCGGTCGATGCCGAACACGGAAAGTGGAATGGAGCTCTCGAAGATCGGCCCGCCGCTGAACAGCAGCACCGCGACGATCTCCCTGCGGCGACGCCCCGCGAGCTTCCTGCCGGCGTCCGCGACGACGGCGGTGGAATCCTGGCTCATGGCTAAGCCCCCCTTGGGTGTCGCGACTCCTTGGTCTGGTCGCACCTGCACGTTTCCCCTCGGCCTTGCACGTGGATCCCCCGCCGTAAATACATGATCGAATCTACTGCGTCCCGTGGTGTCGGCGTGACAAGTTCAGCACGCAGCGCTATGTCGACTTGGCAACTTGGCGAAAAGCATTCGATCAGGAAGCCTTCCACTCCGCTACCGGAGTGGGAAGCTCGCCGTCCGGCCATGGCCAGTACCCGTAGGGTCTCGGAGCCCCCCTGGCGGTGTAGTCGCTGGTGGTAGGGGGGTTGACGGGGCATTCCGGCAAGAACGCCACTGTGCCGGGAAGTTGGCTGAAAACATGCGGGTGTGGGTGTACGAATCAGTCAGTCCTCAGGGGAAATTCCACCAGAGGTGTGACAGCCGCGGCGCGCACGGCTCCCGGCGCCGGTCCCGGACGCGGCTCCGGCGCGCGAACGCCGGCGGTGCCCGCCCGGCGGCAGCCGGTCCTCCGCGAGGACCAGGGAGGCCCGCTCCGCCTTCTCCGAGTACCGCAGCATCGCCCGGCACGCGGCCGTGACGGCGACCAGCCCGAGCGTGGCAACGGCCGCTCCGTCGAACGAGGTCCCGTAGACGACGAGCACCACGGGGACGAGCAGGCAGCTGAAGGCGGCCCAGCGCACCACGTCACCCGCGGGGTCGTCATGGGGGCGTCTGCCGTGGTGCACGGAAGGGTGAACGGCGGCGTGGGTGAAGTGCGGGGTCGTGTCGGTGTGCTGCGCGGTCCGGACGGAGCGGGCGGACTGGGTCGGCTGAGCGGGCTGGACGGGGTGGACCGGATGGCCGGGCACGGCGTGCTCCCTGCGGGCTCTTCCTGGACGGTCGGACGCCTGTCCAACGGTGTGCGGCGGTGCTCGGTCACTGCGCGCACGGGTGGCGCGTGCCGCCGCTCGTCACTGGCTGTAGGGGGCAGCGGCCATTGCCAAGGAGCCCTCGCTCCGGCATGCTCCCTGGGACGCTCTCCAAGGGCGGCATGCCCTGTGCAGGACAGGAGTGTCGCCGTACCCTGGTGGGTATGGGCTTGGGAAGATGCTTCCCGGACAGAGCTCCGTCACCCTGAGTCGTCGTTTTTCAATCGTCGCTTCCGCCCATTTGCCGCCCCGTCGCCTTGTCCCTTCCCCCGAGGACCCCTTCGCCGAGACACCCATGGCCGGTCACGAATTCCCCGAACCCGCGGACCGCAAGCGCAAACCCCTCGCCGACCACGCGTCGAGCGACCTGCGCGCGGCGGAACAGACACGTCATCCCTGCGACCCGGCCTTCCGGCACGGGGTCGTGGTGGGGTTCGACGGCTCCACGTCCAGTGAGCGCGCCCTGGCGTACGCGATCGGGATGGCCCGCCGGTCCGGATCCGGCCTGATCATCGTGCACGTGGCCAACCGGCTGCCCACCACCGTGTGGGCCGGCTGCGAGCCGCCCGTCTTCGTTGACGTACCGGACCACCGCACCGAGGTGCTGGGGCTGGAGCTCGCCTGCGCGGACTATCTGGCCGAGGTGCCGTGGATCCTGGTCGAGCGGGGCGGGGACATCTGCCACGAGCTGGAGGAGGTCGGCCGGGAGTACTCGGCGGACGCCATCGTGGTCGGCTCCACGCACGGGATCGTGGGCCGGATCTTCGGGTCCGTGGCGGGCCGGCTGGCCAAGCGCGCACAGCGACCGGTTGTTGTCATTCCGTAACCCGCTGTACGTCGGTTGTGCGGTTGTGAACCCCCATGTAAAGGGTAGATAAATGCTGCTGGGACGCAGCAAACAACTGCAGATCGAAGGGAGCCCGCCGTGGACAATGGTGTCTCTGCGGGAAGCACGGCCTCGACTTCGACCCTCGGGAACATAGCCCTGGGTCTCACCCTTCTCGCATTCGGTATCGGCCACACCGCAATCGTCAGCGGCGTGTCCGTCGCCAACTCCGTGTCACTCGCGACCTACGTCGGCGGTCTCGCCCTGTTCGTCCTCGGAATCCTCGAGTTCCGCGGCGGCAACGGCTTCAACGGCACGGCGTACGCGGGCCTCGGCGCCTTCTGGTTCACCTGGGCCGCGGGGGCGGACGGAAAGGTTTCGGCACACGCGGCCGGACTGTTCCTGGTCCTCTTCGCCCTGCTCGCGCTGACCCTCACGGTCAGTGCCTCGAGCGGACTGTTCGGTCAGGGCGCGTACGCCCTGCTCACCCTCTCCCTGCTGCTCCTCGCGGTCGGCTCCTTCGCCGACGTCGGCGGGCTCGCCAAGGTCGCCGGCTGGGTGGCCGCGGTCTCCGGGCTGCTGTTCTGGTACGGCGCCACCGCGGCGCTGGCCCACTGGCCCACCGCACTGGGCAAGGCCTCCCGCCGCGGCGCGGTCGCCGCGGGCTGAGCCCCGCACCACGGGAACGGCCCCCGGGGGAATCCCCCCGGGGGCCGTTCCGCGTGCTCGGTGCGCCTACTCGACGGTGACCGACTTCGCCAGGTTCCGCGGCTTGTCGATGTCCCGGCCCAGGGCCAGGGCCGTGTGGTACGCCAGCAGCTGGAGCGGGATGCCCATCAGGATCGGGTCCAGCTCGTCCTCGTTCTTGGGCACGAGGATGGTGTGGTCGGCCTTCTCCTGCTCGCGGTGGGCGACCGCAAGGATCCGGCCGCTGCGGGCCTTGATCTCCTCCAGCGCCGCGCGGTTCTTCTCCAGCAGGTCGTCGTCCGGGACGATCGCGACCGTCGGCATCGCCGGCTCGATGAGCGCGAGCGGACCGTGCTTGAGCTCGGAGGCCGGGTAGGCCTCGGCGTGGATGTAGGAGATCTCCTTCAGCTTGAGGGAGGCCTCCAGGGCCACCGGGTAGCCGCGGACCCGGCCGATGAACATCATCGACTTGGCCTCGGCGTAATCGGCCGCCAGCTTCTTGATGTCCTCTTCGCCCTCGAGGATCTCCTGGATCTGCGCGGGCAGCTTGCGCAGGCCCTCGATGATCCGCTTGCCGTCGGTGACCGACAGGTCCCGGATCCGGCCCAGGTGCACGGCGAGCAGCGCGAAGGCCACGACCGTGTTGGTGAAGCACTTGGTGGAGACGACGCAGACCTCGGGACCGGCGTGCACGTACACGCCGCCGTCGGCCTCGCGGGCGATCGCGGAGCCCACCACGTTGACGACGCCGAGGACGCGGGCGCCCTTGCGCTTGAGCTCCTGCACGGCGGCGAGCACGTCGTACGTCTCACCGGACTGCGAGACGGCGATGTACAGCGTGTCGGGGTCCACGACCGGGTTGCGGTAGCGGAACTCGGAGGCCGGCTCGGCGTCCGCGGGGATGCGGGCCATGCTCTCGATGAGGCCGGCGCCGATCAGACCCGCGTGGTACGAGGTGCCGCAGCCCAGGATCTTGACCCGGCGGATGCCGCGCGCCTCGCGCGGGTCCAGGTTCAGGCCGCCCAGGTGCACCGTGTTGAAGCGGTCGTCGATCCGGCCGCGCAGCACGCGGTCGACCGCGTCGGGCTGCTCGGAGATCTCCTTGTGCATGTACGTGTCGTGGCCGCCCATGTCGTACGAGGCGGCCTCCCACTCCACGGTCTCCGGCGTGGCCGTGGTGGTGGCACCGCTGGTGGTGTACGTGCGGAAGTCGTCGGCCTTGAGGGTGGCCATCTCGCCGTCGTCGAGGGTGACGACCTGGCGGGTGTGGGCGACGAGTGCGGCGACGTCCGAGGCGACGAACATCTCCTTCTCGCCGATGCCGAGGACGACCGGGGAGCCGTTGCGCGCCACGACGATGCGGTCGGCGAAGTCGGCGTGCATGACGGCGATGCCGTAGGTGCCCTCGATGGCCTTGACGGCCTCGCGGACCTTCTCCTCGAGGGTGTCGGCCTGGGAGCGGGCGACCAGGTGGACGATCACCTCGGTGTCGGTCTCCGAGACGAAGACGACGCCCTCGGACTCCAGCTTGGCGCGGAGCTCGTCGGCGTTGTCGACGATGCCGTTGTGGACGACCGCGACCTTGCTCTCGGCGTCCAGGTGCGGGTGGGAGTTGATGTCGCTCGGCGCGCCGTGGGTGGCCCAGCGGGTGTGGGCGATGCCGGTGGTGCCGGTGAAGCGCTTGGGGACCCGCGACTCCAGCTCGCGGACGCGGCCCTTGGCCTTGACCACCTTCAGCGCGGGGGACTTCGGGCTGTTGACGACGATGCCCGCGGAGTCGTATCCGCGGTACTCCAGTCGCTGCAGGCCTTCCAGCAGCAGCGGTGCCACGTCACGCTTGCCGATGTAACCCACGATTCCGCACATAAAGTCTTGCCCCTCCTGAAGTTCGGTTGCCCTTGCCGCTGTCGTCGCCGCGCCTGGCCGTCGGCCGGCCCTGTCGCTCAGCCGTAGACGATGCGGCGCAGCTGCCGGAGCGAGAGCTCCGGCGGCGCCACGGCGCGGTGCGGCAGCTCGGCCGCGATCCGTTCGAAGATCTCCGCGTTGACCGCGCCGCCGGACTGGAGCTCCCGGTGGCGGCGGCGCACGAATTCCTCGGTCGTCTCGTCGAAGTACGCGAGGACGTCGAGCACCACCCGGACGGCTTCGCCGCGCTGCAGCGCGGTGCTGCGCACCAGGTGGTCGACAAGATCGTCATGAGACGGGCGGCGGTCGAGCACTCGTAGATACTGACGGGCCGCGGCCGCGAACGCAAAGATCCTGCCCGGAATCGGGCAGGATCTATCTGGTCCAGACCAGCGGAATGCGTAAATCCACTCACCAAAGGGTTAGAACCGGCGCAAAACGGCCTGCTTGGCTGCGGCGAACTCCTCGGCCGTGAGGATGCCCCCCTGATGCAGATCGCCGAGCTCGCGCAGCCGGCGCAGCAGCGCGTCGTGGTCCTCGGGGGCCGTCGGCTCGGGGGCCGAGGCCGCGAGCTCCGGCACCGGCGCCGAGGACAGGACCGTGGCGGCCTCGGCCGACGCCGAGGAGCCGCGGGGGTGGGGCATCCGCACCGCCACGGCCGCCGCGACCAGCGCCATCAGCGGGTCCTTCTTGAAACCGAACAGTTCCACCGTGTACGGGTCGTACTTGGGCGCCGGAGCCGCCGGGGCACCCGCCAGCGTGAACCGGATCCATCCGTTGTCCAGGCCCTTCGAGGGGGACCACTCCACGGCCCTCAGGTCCGCGACCCGGAACTCGCGCGGCCCGCCGGAGCTCTTGGCCTCCTCCGTCGTCCAGTTCCAGTCCAGCCCCACCCGATCCCCGTCGAAGGCCACCGTCCCGTCCCCCGCGGCCACCGTGATCGGCACGGCCGGCCCCGGCAGCAGGTACGCGTCCGCCGGGCCGGGGTCCACCTGGTCCAGCAGCAGCGCATTGCGGACCTCGTCCACGAAGTACTCCGCCACGCCCGTCCGGTCCGCCTCCACGGTCAGCCGGTACGGGTCGGAGGCCTCCGGCAGCCGCCCGCCCGTCACCTGGAGCAGCGGGTCGGCGCCGTCACGCAGCTTCAGCCTCAACCGGCCCGTCTTGCGGCCCGGTTCGTAACTGACCCCGGCGAGCGCGCGCAGCGGTACGACCACTTCGCCCAGCGTCTGGCGCAGCAGCCCCACCCCCTTGTCGCGACCGGGCACGATACGCACCGCGTCCCCGTCGAAGGTCCATGTGCCGTCCTTCTGGATGATTTCCGCCATCCGACGATTCTCGCACCGGCCACAGCAGGCCAGTTGGCCTATACCTGCCCTATGAGAGTCCTGCGACGCACGCTCGGCACCCTCCTCCTCCTCGGCGCGGCCGTCTCCTGCGCCACGTCCCCCGGCGACGACGCCAGACCCGGGGCCGCGCGCCCCGCCGTCCTCGCCCCCTACGAACAGCTCCTGCCGGCGCCCGCCTCCATGCGAGCCGACGGCCCCGGGTACGCCGTCGGGGCGGGCACGGTCATCCGTACCGGCGCGAGCGGCGGCGAAGAGGTCCGCCGGGTCGGCGAGCTCCTCGCGGAGCAGCTCCGGGGCCCCAGCGGGCTCCCGCTGCCGGTGGTCGACGGGGCGGAGGGCGACGGGATCCGGCTGCGCCTCGACGGGGCGGCCGAGGGCACCGGCGCCGAGGGGTACCGGCTGGAGTCCGGCCCGGGCGGGGTCACGCTGACCGCCCGGACCCCGGCGGGGCTCTTCCACGCCGGGCAGACGCTGCGCCAGCTGCTGCCGGTGGCCGGCCCGGGCACGGTGCCCGGCGGCGAGATCACCGACGAGCCGCGCTTCGCGTACCGGGGCGCCATGCTCGACATCGCCCGCCACCACTTCACGGCCGAGCAGGTCGAGCGGTACGTCGACCAGCTCGCCCAGTACAAGGTCAACACGCTGCACCTGCACCTGACCGACGACCAGGGCTGGCGGATCGCGGTCGACTCCTGGCCGCGGCTGGCGGAGTACGGGGGCGGCAGCGAGGTCGGCGGCGGGCCGGGCGGGTACTGGACGAAGGACCAGTACCGCGACCTCGTGGCGTACGCGGCGCAGCGGTACGTGGACGTGGTCCCGGAGATCGACATGCCGGGGCACGCGAACGCCGCCCTGGCCTCGTACGCGGAGCTGAACTGCGACGGGAAGGCGCGCGAGCGCTACACCGGGATCAAGGTCGGCTTCAGCTCGCTGTGCGTCGGCAAGGAGCGGACGTACGAGTTCATCGACGAGGTGCTCGGCGAGCTGGCCGGGCTGACGCCGGGCCGCTACCTGCACATCGGCGGCGACGAGGCGCTCTCCACGCCGGCGGCGGACTACGCGGCGTTCATGGACCGGGCCCAGCAGGTGGTGGCGCGCCACGGCAAGACGGTGGTGGCCTGGCACCAGCTGGCGACGGCGCGGCCGGCGCCGGGGGCGGTGCTCCAGTACTGGGGCCACGACAGGACCACGGCCGCCGAGAAGGCGGCGGTGGCAGCGGCGGCGAAGGCGGGCCACCCGCTGATCCTGTCGCCGGCGGACCGGCTGTACCTGGACATGAAGTACGACCTGACGACGAAGCCGGGACTGGCCTGGGCGGGCTTCGTCCCGGTGCGCAGGGCCTACGACTGGAACCCGGGGACCTACCTGGCCGCTTCCGGAGTGCCGGAGTCCGCGGTCCTCGGCGTCGAGGCGCCGCTGTGGACGGAGACGATCGCGACCCGCTCGGACCTGGAGTTCATGGCCTTCCCGCGGGTCCTCGGCCTGGCGGAACTGGGCTGGAGCCCGGGCCCGCGGAACTGGACCGAGTACTCCCGGCGGGTGGCGGCCCAGGGCCCGCGCCTGGACGCGCAGGACGTGAACTACCACCGGGCGCCGGACGTGCCGTGGTCGTAGCCGACGGGCGGGCGGCTCGGCTGCCCGCCCGCTCCTTCGTCACCGTCGCGCAGCGAACCGCGCGACGGGGTTCTTGAGGGTGCCGATCAGCTGGAGGGCGGCCGCCGGGTCGGCGAGGTCCACCATCTGCTTGTTGTTGCGCAGCTGGAGCCGGTTCAGGCAGGACAGCTGGAACTCCTCGGCGAACAGGTCGTACCGCTCGAAGCGCTCCGCGAGCTGCGGCATCGACTCCTGGTAGGCGTGGCCGCAGTCCGCGACCGCCCGCCAGAAGGTGTCCTCCTCGCAGATGCCCTCCGTGACGAGGATCGAGCCCAGGAAGCGGAAGAAGCAGTCGAAGACGTCCGTGAAGATCGACAGGAGCTTCATGTCCTCCGGGATGTCGGCCCTGACGCGCTCGACGGCCGGCGGGAGGACCGCGTCGGGGTCCATGACCACGATCTCCTCGGCGATGTCCTTGAAGATCGCCCGCTTCACCACGCCGTTCTCGATGACGAGGATCGTGTTCTCGCCGTGCGGCATGTACGCGAGGTCGTACTGGTAGAAGCAGTGCAGGAGCGGGAGGAGGTAGGCCTTCAGGTACGGCTTCAGCCACTCCGACGGGGTCAGGCCCGACTCCTCGATCAGCGCGCCGACGAAGGACTTGCCCTCGGAGTCGACGTGCAGCAGCGAGGCCATCGTCGCCAGGCGCTCGCCCTCCCGGAGGTGGTTGACCGGAGACTCGCGCCACAGCGCGGCCAGCATCTTGCGGTACGGCGAGTAGCGGTCGGTGGCGCGCTCGTACTGGCGGTGGTGGTAGCCGATGGCCGCCCGCTCGCGGATGATCGAGAAGTCCACCGACTGCAGGACCTCGTCGCCCTGGATCAGCCGGTGCAGCCAGTCGTTGATCGCCGGGGTGGCCTCCATGTAGGCCGCAGACAGGCCGCGCATGAAGCCCATGTTGAGGACCGAGATGGCGGTCTTCACGTAGTGCTTCGTCGGTGTGGTGGTGTTGAAGAACGTACGGATCGACTGCTGGGCCAGGTACGCGTCCTCGCCCTCGCCGAGCAGCACCAGGCGGCGGTTCGCGATCTCGGCCGCGAAGGTGACCGTGGTCTTGTTCCACCACTGCCAGGGGTGGACCGGCAGGAAGTGGTAGTCCGCCGGGTCCAGGCCCAGGGCGGACAGCTTGGCCTCGAACCCCGCGACGGCGGCTTCGCCCAGCTCCTCGCGCATGAACGCGTCGTGGTCCAGGCCGGCGCCGGCCGTGAACGTCGAGACGTCCTTGCGGGCCGCCACCCACACCAGGTGGACGGGGCTCGCCGTCTCCGGCGCGTACGAGAGGTACTCGTGCACGCCGAAGCCGAGCCGGCCGTTGTTGGCGACGAAGCAGGGGTGGCCCTCGGTCATGCCGGTCTCGACGTCCTGGAAGGAGGACTTCGCCAGGACGGCGGCCGGGACCTGCGGCTTCGTGTACTTGAAGCCCGAGCCCGCCAGCGTGGAGGAGATCTCCTCCAGGTACACCGGCAGGACCTCGGCGCTCAGGCCGAGGGCGTCCTTCAGCTCGATGTGGAAGTCGATCGCGTCCAGCGGCAGTTCGGCGCCGTCCCGGTGGCGGGTGACGGAGGCCTCGTCGACCGCCCAGTGGTCCAGGGCGTGGAGGGCCGCGGTGAAGCGGTACTCCACGGTGCCGTCGTCGCTCAGGACCGAGTACGCCGCGTCGCCGAGCGGCTTCGGGGTCAGCAGGCGCTCGTGCGAGAACTCCGACAGGGCCTTGCGGACCAGTGCGCGGTTCGCGCGGGCCCACAGTTCGGGGGAGAGGTGCGAGATCGCGTCGGCGAGGCTCATATGGAGGCTCCTGTCAGGCCGGTGGCCGCCTCGAACTGGGCGCGGGTGCAGAAGCTCAGCAGGGCTTCCTTCTCCGGCTTGGTGACCTGGCGCTCCGCGACGAAGCCGACGGCCTCGTTGAGGGCGTGCACGGCCGTGTTGGCCACGTCCGGCTCGACGACGACGCGCTCGGTCGCCGGGTCCGCGAAGACGGCCGCCATCACGGTGGTGATGACCGCGCGGGTGAAGCCGTGCAGCGGCCGGTCGCTCGGGGCGACCAGGAAGTGCATGCCGACGTCGCCGGGCCGGGCGTCGTACAGGCCGACGAGCTCCAGCTCGCTCGGGTCGTACGTCTCCATCAGGAAGGCCGGGCGGCCCTCGTGCAGGCCGATGAAGGCCTGGTGGTGCTCGTGGGCGGCGATCCGCATGTACTCGCGCTCGACGTCCGGCAGCGAGGCGTCCTGCATCATCCAGAACGAGGCCTTCGGATGGGTGATCCAGCCGTGGAGCAGCTCCGCGTCGGCGAAGGGGTCCAGGGGCCTCACGGAGAAGGTCCCGAGGTCCGCGTCGACGCGGCTGTACAGGGTTTCGGTGGTGCTCATGCGTGCGTGCCTTCCGGGGCGGCGAACTGCTGGAACGCGATGGACTTCTCGACCTTGTAGTACTCGCGGCCGAGGAGCTCTCCGATGATGTACGCGTTGCGGTACGCGGCCATGCCCAGGTCGGGCGAGGTGATGGAGTGGTTGTGGACCGTGCCGTTCTGCAGGAAGACCCCGCGGCCGGTCACGTCGATGCTGTAGTTGCGGGCCGCGTCGGGGCGGCCGTGGCCGTCGAAGGACAGGCGCTCGCGGACGGGGTTCAGGAACTCCGGCAGCGCGTACTTGTAGCCCGTCGCGAGGATCAGGCCCTCGGTGGCGAGGGAGAAGTCGCGCTCCTGCTCCTCCTGGCGCAGCCCCAGGGTGTACGCGCCCGTGGTGGTGTCGTACGCCGCAGAGTTCAGCGAGGTGTTGGTCAGCAGGGTGGTCGGGACCGGGCCCGGCGAGGTGACCTTCTTCTGGTAGAGCAGGTCGAAGATGGCGTTGACGAGCTCGCCGTCGATGCCCTTGAAGAGGTTCTTCTGCTGGTGCTCGAGCCGGTAGCGGGTCTCCTCGGGCAGCGCGTGGAAGTAGTCCACGTACTCCGGGGACGTCATCTCCAGCGTCAGCTTCGTGTACTCCAGCGGGAAGAACCGCGGTGAGCGGGTCACCCAGTTGAGCTGGTAGCCGTACACGTCGATCTCGGACAGCAGGTCGTAGTAGATCTCCGCCGCGCTCTGGCCGGAGCCGACCAGCGTGATGGACTTCTTCTGCTGGAGCTCCGCCTTGTTCTGCATGTACGCGGAGTTGTGCGTGAAGTCGCCGCCGAGCCCGGCGCAGGCCTGCGGGACGAACGGCGGGGTGCCGGTGCCCAGGACCAGGCGGCGGGCCAGGTGGGTCTCGCCCCGGTCGGTGTGGACCTCGTACAGGCCGGCCTGCTCGTCGTACGTGACCTCCGTGACGGAGGTGGAGTACTGCACGTTGTCGAGGCGGTCGGCGGCCCAGCGGCAGTAGTCGTTGTACTCGGTCCGCAACGGGTAGAAGTTCTCCCGGATGTAGAAGGAGTACAGCCGGTCCTTGTCCTTCAGGTAGTTCAGGAAGGAGAAGGGCGAGGTCGGGTCGGCCAGCGTGACCAGGTCCGACATGAACGGCGTCTGCAGGTGCGCACCGTCCAGGAACATCCCGGCGTGCCACTCGAAGTGCGGCTTCGTCTCGATGAAGAGGCCGTCGAGCTCGTCGATCGGAGCGGTCAGGCAGGCGAGTCCCAGGTTGAAGGGACCGAGGCCGATACCGATGAAATCGAACGGCTGGCGGGGCTCACGAGGCGTGGACAAGGGATTCTCCCAGGTACTGCTCGGCGTGGGACGCGAGGAGGTCGAGGACGGCCGCGATGTCGGCCGTCGTGGTCTGCGGGTTGAGGAGGGTGAACTTCAGGTACTGGTCGCCGTCCACCTTGGTGCCGGCGACGACTGCCTCGCCGGAGGCGAACAGCGCCTTGCGGGCGTGCAGGTTGGCCTCGTCGACGAGGTCCCCCCGGACGTCGCCGCCGGGCACGTAGCGGAAGACCAGGGTGGAGATCTGCGGTTTGACGACGACCTCGAAGCGCGGGTCGGCGTCGATGATGTCCCAGCCGGCCGCGGCCAGGTCGACGACCTCGTCGAAGAGCGAGCCGAGGCCGTCGGCGCCCATGGTGCGCAGGGTCATCCAGAGCTTGAGCGCGTCGAAGCGGCGCGTGGTCTGGATGGACTTGTCGACCTGGTTCGGGATCCGCTCCTCCGCCATGCGGCGGGGGTTGAGGTAGTCCGCGTGGTACGTGGCGTGCTTGAGGGTGTCGCGGTCGCGGACCAGCATGGCGCTGGAACTGACCGGCTGGAAGAACGACTTGTGGTAGTCGACCGTGACCGAGTCGGCCAGCTCGATGCCGTCGAGCAGGTGCCGGCGGGTGGGGGAGATCAGCAGTCCGCAGCCGTACGCGGCGTCCACGTGCATCCAGGCGGAGTGCTCGGCGGCCAGGCGGGCGATCTCGGGGAGCGGGTCGATGGACCCGAAGTCGGTGGTGCCGGCGGTGGCGACGACGGCCATCGGGAACAGGCCCTCGGCGGCGCAGTTCTCCAGCTCCAGGTCGAGCACGGAGGTGTCCATGCGGCGGTTCCGGTCGACCGGGACGGCGATGACGGCCTCGTAGCCGAGCCCGAGCATGGCGGCCGACTTCTTGACGCTGAAGTGGCTGGCCTCGGAGGTGAAGATGCGCAGCTTCGGCAGGACCTCGGACTTGGGGAGCGCCTGCGCGCTGCTCTGCATGACCTTGCGGCAGGCCTCGTCGCGGGCCAGCAGCAGTGCGTGGAAGTTGGACTGGCTGCCGCCGGAGGTGAAGACGCCGTCCGCGTCCGGGCCGAGGCCGATGCGCTGCGCGGTCCAGTCGATCAGGCGGCGCTCGATGAGCGTGCCGCCGATGGACTGGTCCCAGGTGTCCAGGGAGGAGTTGACGGCCGAGAGGACGGCCTCGCCGAGGACGGCGGGGATGACGACCGGGCAGTTGAGGTGGCCCAGGTAGCGCGGGTGGTGGAAGTACACCGCGTCGCGCAGGTAGACCTCTTCCAGCTCGTCGAGGACGGCGGCAGGGTCTTCGAGCGGCCGGTCCAGGTCGATCCCGTTGATGACCGGGGCGAGTTCGTCGACCGTTATGCCGGTGTGGGGCCGCTCGGTGGTCGCGAGTTTGGCAGCGACGCGCTCGACGCCTTCGGTGACGGAACGGCGGTACAGGTCCGCGGTCGTCTCATTCAGCAGATGCGAGCGCATCAACGTTCCTCCGGCAGGGAAAGAGGCGGGTGGGGAAGGTGTGATTAGGTTAGCCTAACCTAACCTTCCGGCCAAATAGCGATGGGCCCCGGCCAAAAGCCGGGGCCCATCGCTGAAAAGGGGTGGGGAGGGCGGGAGTTGCTACAGCTCGGAGGTGGGTTCCTCGCTGGCCGCCTGGCCCGCGTACGCCTCGGCCAGGAGTTCCTCCTCGCTCGCACCGAGACGCCAGTAACCGGTGAAACGCACCGCGCGCCGGTCGATGGAACGTTCCTGCACGACATGCCGGCGGACCGCCCGAACGGTGCCGGCCTCACCCGCGAGCCATGCGTACGGAGCCTCGGCGGCGGGCAGTTCGGCCGCCCGGAGCGCCTCCAGCACGCGCTCGGTGCGCTCCCTGCCCGCGCCGCCCTCCCGCACGATCCAGGTGATGTCCGCGTCGGCGGCCGTCGGCAGGACGAGCCGGTCGTCGGCGTGCGGGACCTCGAACCACGCGGAGACCCGGGTCCCGGCGGGGAGCCGGTCCAGGATCGCGGCGGCCGCGGGGAGCGCCGTCTCGTCCGCGTACATGAGCAGCGCGTCGGTGCCGGCCGGCGGCTGGAACCGTACGGACTTGTTCTCCGCGACGGCCGGGCCGATCGCCATGATCCGGCGGCCGGTCACCGCCCGCCCGGCCCAGTACGCCGCTGGGGATCCCGCCGCGTCAGCGGCTGAAGTCGCAGTACCGTGGAGCACGAAGTCGATGTCGACCTCGTCGGCGCCCTCGGGCGTACGGCGCTGCTCGCGCACGGTGTACGAGCGCATCACCGGCCGCTCCTCGTCCGGCATTGTCCGCCAGGCCGCGAACCAGGTGTCCTCGTCCGTGGACGGGAGCAGGGTGTGCTCCTGGTGGGCGGGCGGCAGGAAGAGCGAGAGGCTCTGGTCGTAGCCGCCCGAGCGGAAGCCTGCGAGGGACTCCCCGCCGAACGTGACCCGCAGGAACGAGTGCCCGAGCCGGCGCGTGCGGAGCACTTCGAGTTCGAAGAACCGGAAGTGGGCGGCGGCCGGGGCGGTGTCGGATGCGGAGGCGTCGGACACCGTGGCGTCGGATGCGGTGGCGGTCATGCGGAGAGTCCCCCCTCGTCAGTGGAAACGGCGCCTGGTCGGGGCGTCGAGGGTCAGCTGACCTTCTTGGCGTTCTGGATGGACTTCGCGAGGTCCTCGAGGATCTGGGCGCACTTGTCGTACGAGTAGATCGGCTCGGTCACGCGCGGGGCGACCTGGCCGGCCTTGACGGCGGGCAGCTCGGCCCAGGTCGGCTTGGCCTTCAGCTCCTCCGGCTGCAGGGTGCCGGTGCGGTTGTCGAGCAGGACCAGGTCGGCCTTGTACTTGCCGGCGTTCTCCCAGCTGAGGCTCTCGAAGAAGCCGCCCGCGTCCAGCTTGCCCTGCTCCGGGGTGACGAACTCGACGCCGAGGGTCTCGAAGTACTTCAGGTCGGCCGAGGTCTTCGGGGTGGAGACGTAGAACAGGTCGGCGGAGCCGGAGCCGACGAGCACCTTGACGCCCGGGTTGGCCTTGGTGGCCTCGCGGACCTTGGTGGCGGCCGACTCGAAGCGGGCCTTGGCGTCAACGGTCTGCTTGGTGTTCAGGTCGGCGCCGAGGGACTTGGCGAGGTCGGCCGTGCGCTCCAGCGCCTTGTCGAGGGAGGCGTCGCCGCCCACGCCGATCGCGGCGGCCGGGGCCAGCTTCAGGATCTTGTCCTTGGAGGCCTCCGGGACGAACCAGTAGCTGCCGTCCCAGGTGTTGGTGACGAGCAGCTCGGGCTGGAGGGCCGCGTACTTCTCGACGTTGAACTCGTCGTAGACGTTGCCGAGGATCTCGACCTTGGAGATGTCCATCGTGCCGGCCATCGCGTCGGCCTTGCCGTCGGCGGTCTTGGTCGGGCCGAAGACGCCCTTGACCTGGATGCCGTAGTCGTAGAGCGCGGCGGCGGTGCCGGTGTAGGCCACGATGTTCTTCGGCTTGGCCTTGAGGCTGACGTCCTTGCCGAGGTCGTCCTTGAAACTCCAGGCGCCCGACGTCGAAGCGCCCTTGTCCTTGTCGCCCTCGCTCTTCGCCGAGTCGGAGCCGCCGCATGCGGTGAGCGCCGCGACGAGGCCGAGGGCGCCGCCTGCGGCGATGAGGCCGCGACGGGAGAGGGAGGAGGTACGGGACTTGGGCATGTCGATGTCCGCTTTCGTGCGCGCCGGGCGGCCACTGGGCCGTTCGGAGGGAAGGTTAGCCTAACCTTGGCTGAAAGCGGTAAGGGGGCCCTAAGTTTCCTCAAGGCCCCCTCGTGCGTACTGCGAGCTGCGGTGCCTAGCCGGCGAAGCCCAGCTCACGGGCGATGAGCATGCGCTGCACCTCGCTGGTGCCCTCGCCGATCTCCAGGATCTTGGAATCCCGCCACATCCGCGCCACGGGGTACTCGTTCATGAACCCGTAGCCGCCGTGGATCTGGGTGGCCTCGCGCGCGTTGTCGACGGCGACCGTCGAGGAGTACAGCTTCGCGATCGCCGCCTCCTTCTTGAACGGTTCTCCGGCCACGAGGCGGGAGGCCGCGTCGCGCCAGCCGATCCGCGCCATGTGGGCGCGCATCTCCATGTCCGCCAGCTTGAACTGGATGGCCTGGTTGTCGCCGATGGGCCGGCCGAAGGCCTTGCGCTCCTTCGCGTACTTCACCGACTCGTCCACGCAGCCCTGCGCGAGGCCCGTGGCGAGCGCCGAGATCGCGATGCGGCCCTCGTCGAGGATCCGCAGGAACTGGGCGTAGCCGCGGCCCTCCTGGCCCACCAGGTTGGCCAGCGGCACCCGTACGTTGTCGAAGGCCAGCTCGCGGGTGTCCGACGAGTTCCAACCGACCTTCGAGTACGGGGCGGCCACCGTGAAGCCGGGGGTGCCGGACGGGACGATGATCGAGGAGATCTCCGGTCGGCCGTCGGCCTTGCGGCCCGTCACGGCGGTGACGGTGACCAGACCGGTGATGTCCGTACCGGAGTTGGTGATGAAGCACTTCGAGCCGTTGATCACCCACTCGTCGCCGTCCTTGACGGCGGTGGTGCGGGTGCCGCCGGCGTCGGAGCCGCCGTCCGGCTCGGTCAGGCCGAAGGCGCCGAGCACCTCGCCGGCGCACATCTTCGGCAGCCACTGCTGCTTCTGCTCCTCGGTGCCGAAGAGGTAGAGGGGCATGGCGCCGAGCGAGACGCCCGCCTCCAGGGTGATGGCGACCGAGGAGTCGACGCGGGCCAGCTCCTCCAGGGCGATGCCGAGGGCGAGGTAGTCGCCGCCCATGCCGCCGTACTCCTCCGGGAAGGGCAGGCCGAACAGGCCCATGCGGCCCATCTCGCGGACGATCTCGTACGGGAACTCGTGCCGCTCGTACAGGTCGCCGATCTTGGGGGCGATGACGTCGTGCGCGAACGCCTCGACGGTACGGCGGAGTTCCTCGTGCTCGGGGGTGAGCCGGTGGTCGAGGGGCATGTCTTCGTTACTCCTTGTGGGAGAGGGCGCGGACGGTACGGGAGGGGCTGGGGCGTCCCAGCTGTTCGGCCATCCACACGCTCGTGGCGGTGAGGGCGGCCAGGTCGACGCCGGTCTCGATGCCGAGGCCGTCGAGCATCCACACCAGGTCCTCGGTGGCGAGGTTGCCGGTTGCGCTCTTCGCGTACGGGCATCCGCCGAGGCCGCCTGCGGAGGCGTCGACGGTGGTCACTCCGTGCTGGAGCGCGGCGAGGGTGTTGGACAGGGCCTGGCCGTAGGTGTCGTGGAAGTGCACGCCGATCCGGTCGGTCGTGACGCCCTCCTCGTTGAGCTCGCTGAGGAGGGTCTGCACGTGGCCCGGGGTGGCGACGCCGATGGTGTCGCCGAGGCTGAGCTCGTCGCAGCCGAGGTCGAGCAGGGCCTTGGCCACGCGGACCACCTGGTGGACCGGGACGGGGCCCTCCCACGGGTCGCCGAAGCACATGGAGAGGTAGCCGCGGACGTGCGCCTTGCCCTCCTTGGCGCGGGCCACGACGGGCTCGAACATGGCGAGGGACTCGGCGACGGTCCGGTTGAGGTTGCGCGAGGCGAAGGTCTCGGTGGCCGAGCCGAAGACCGCGATGCGGGTGGCACCGAGGGCCAGGGCGCGGTCGAGCCCGCGCTCGTTGGGGACGAGGACGGGGAGGTGGACCCCGGCCAGGTCCCGGAGCTGCGGGAACAGTTCCTCGGCGTCCGCCAGTTGGGGCACCCACTTGGGGTGCACGAAGCTGGTCGCCTCGATGGTGGTCAGCCCGGCCGCGGCCAGCCGGTGGACGAACTCGGCCTTGACGTGGGTGGGTACGGCCGCCTTCTCGTTCTGCAGCCCGTCGCGCGCGCCGACCTCGTGGATGCGGACGCGGGCCGGCAGCTCGGGGGCCGGGACGGTCATGGGCAGCCCGTTCACGCCGTCTCCTCCTTCTCTTCCTCGTCCGGGGTGACGACGGCCAGGACCTGGTCCATGGCGACGGTCGTGCCGGGGGAGACGTCCAGCTCGGTGACCGTGCCGGAGTGCGGGGCGGAGATGACGTGCTCCATCTTCATCGCCTCGACGACGAGCAGGCTCTGCCCGGCGGCGACGCGCTCGCCGACGGCGACCTTGACGACGGTGACCGTGCCGGGCATGGGGGCGGCGAGGGTGTCCTTGCCGGCGTGGCCGGCGCCGGTGAGGGCGGCGGTGACGGGGTCGTGGTCCTGCACGTGCCAGGAGTCGGCGTCGCGGCCCAGCCAGGTCCCCTCCGGGGAGGCGGCGTAGGAGAAGCGGTGGGTGACCCCGTCGAGTTCGACCGTCAGGTACTCGGAGGTACGGCTGACGATCCGGCCGCGGGCCGGTGCGCCGGGGCTCTGCCCCGGCCCCCCCGCCTCGATCGCCGGCGGGGCCGGGTGCTGGCCGGCGTCGCCGTCGGGTGCGGGGGCGAGCAGCAGCTCCGTGTCGGAACCGTACGGGCGGGTGCGGACCGTGATCGGATCCTGGCCCGGGAGGCGGAAGTGGTGGACCGTCCAGGCGGGGACACCGCCGAGGCGCCACCCGTTGGCCGCCCCGAAGGGGTCGACCCATCCGGTCGGCCCCGCCGGCGTGCGAGGCGCGGGGTCCGGGGCGGAGCCCCGGTTTCGGGAAGGGGCGGGGTGGAGGAGAGGAGCCTGGGCCAGCAGCGCAGCCGTGGCAAACACCTCCGGCGGGACGCCCTCCGGGAGCAACGAGCCCAGGTCGCGCTCGACCAGGCCCGTGTCCAGGTCGCCGGAGACGACATCCGGATGCGCCAACAGCCTCCGCAGGAACCCGGCGTTGGTCTGGACGCCCAGGATCACCGTGTCCGCCAGGGCTCCACGGAGCACCCGGAGGGCAGCGGCCCGGTCGGGACCGTACGCGATCACCTTCGACAGCATCGGGTCGTACGTCGAGCCCGTGTCGACCCCCGCCACCAGGCCGGAGTCCGTACGTACGGAAGCCCCGGACGGCTCCGAGAGGGCGAGGACCGTGCCGCCGGACGGCAGGAAGCCCCGCGCCGGATCCTCCGCGCAGACACGCGCCTCGATCGCGTGCCCGGTCAAGACCACGTCCGACTGGCCGAAGCCCAGCTCCGCGCCCGCCGCGACCCTCAGCTGCTGTTCCACCAGGTCCAGCCCGGTGATCAGCTCCGTCACCGGGTGCTCCACCTGGAGCCGGGTGTTCATCTCCATGAAGTAGTACGAGGACGGGTCGCCGCCCGGGACGATGAACTCCACCGTGCCCGCGCCGACGTACCCGCACGAGCGCGCCGCCTCCACCGCCGCCGCGCCCATCGAGGCCCGCAGCTCCGGGGTGAGCAGGACCGACGGGGCCTCCTCGATCACCTTCTGGTGGCGCCGCTGGAGCGAGCACTCGCGCTCGCCCAGGTGCACCACGTTGCCGTGCGCGTCCGCCAGCACCTGGATCTCGATGTGCCGCGGCCGGTCCACCCACCGCTCCACGAGCAGCGTGTCGTCGCCGAAGGAGGACCGCGCCTCGCGGCGGGCCGCCGCGATCTCCTCGGCCAGCGCGCCGGCGTCGCGGACGAGCCGCATGCCCTTGCCGCCGCCGCCCGCCGAGGGCTTCAGCAGCACCGGCATGCCGATCTCCTCGGCGGCCGCGACCAGTTCGGCGTCGGACAGGCCGCTTCCCGAAGAGCCGGGTACGACCGGGACCCCGGCCGCCTTCACGGTCTCCTTGGCGCGGATCTTGTCGCCCATCAGGGAGATCGCCGAGGCCGGCGGCCCGATGAAGGCCAGGCCCGCTTCCGCGCACGCCTGTGCGAAGCCCGCGTTCTCGGCGAGGAACCCGTACCCCGGGTGGATCGCCTCGGCCCCGGTGCGGCGGGCGGCGTCGAGCAGCCGATCCACCGACAGGTAGCTCTCGGCGGCCGCCGCCGGGCCGATCCGGACGGCCGTGTCGGCCTCCCGTACGTGCCGGGCGTCGGCGTCCGCGTCGCTGAAGACGGCCACGGACCGTACGCCGAGCTCCCGCAGGGTGCGGATGACCCGGACCGCGATCTCGCCGCGGTTGGCGACCAGAACAGTGCTGAACATCGAAGAGGTCCTCACGTCACACGTCACATACGGAAGATGCCGAAGCCCGAGTCGCCCAAGGGGGCGTTCGCGCACGCGGTCAGGGCCAGTCCCAGCACCTGCCGGGTCTCCATCGGGTCGATGACCCCGTCGTCCCACAGCCGCGCGGTGGCGTAGTAGGCGTTGCCCTGTTCCTCGTACTGCGCGCGGACCGGGGCCTTGAAGGCCTCCTCGTCCTCGAGCGGCCACTCCTGGCCGGCGCCCTCGATCTGGTCCCGCTTGACCGTGGCGAGCACGGACGCGGCCTGTTCGCCGCCCATCACGGAGATCTTGGCGTTGGGCCACATCCACAGGAACCGCGGCGAGTACGCCCGCCCGCACATCGAGTAGTTGCCCGCGCCGTACGAGCCGCCGACGACCACGGTCAGCTTCGGGACCCGGGTGCAGGCCACGGCCGTGACCATCTTGGCGCCGTGCTTGGCGATGCCGCCGGCCTCGTAGTCGCGGCCGACCATGAAGCCCGAGATGTTCTGCAGGAACAGGAGGGGGATCCCGCGCTGGTCGCACAGCTCGATGAAGTGCGCGCCCTTCTGCGCGGACTCGGCGAACAGGATGCCGTTGTTGGCGACGATCCCGACCGGGTGTCCGTGGATCCGGGCGAAGCCGGTGACCAGCGTCTGCCCGAACTCCGACTTGAACTCCTGGAAGCGGGAGCCGTCCACGATCCGGGCGATGATCTCGCGGGCGTCGTACGGGGTGCGCGAGTCGACCGGGACCGCGCCGTACAGCCCGTACGGGTCCACCTTGGGCTCTTCCGGCGCCTCGACCGACCAGGGCAGGGCCCCGCGCTCCGGCAGGGTCGCCACGATGTTCCGCACGATCCGCAGCGCGTGCGCGTCGTCCTCCGCGAGGTGGTCGGTGACGCCCGAGATCCGGGAGTGGACCTCGCCGCCGCCGAGCTCCTCGGCGGTGACGACCTCGCCGGTGGCGGCCTTCACCAGCGGCGGGCCGCCGAGGAAGATCGTGCCCTGGTTGCGGACGATGACGGCCTCGTCGCTCATCGCCGGGACGTACGCGCCGCCCGCCGTGCAGGAGCCGAGGACGGCGGCGATCTGCGGGATGCCGGCGCCGGACATGCGCGCCTGGTTGTAGAAGATGCGGCCGAAGTGCTCCCGGTCGGGGAAGACCTCGTCCTGCATGGGGAGGAAGGCGCCGCCCGAGTCGACCAGGTAGAGGCAGGGGAGACGATTCTCCAGGGCCACTTCCTGCGCGCGGAGGTGCTTCTTCACGGTCATCGGGTAGTACGTGCCGCCCTTGACGGTGGCGTCGTTCGCGACGATCACGCACTCGCGGCCGCTGACCCGGCCGATGCCCGCGATGACCCCGGCGGCCGGCGCCGCGCCCCCGTACATGCCCTCGGCGGCCAGCGGGGCCAGCTCCAGGAAGGGGGACCCGGGGTCCAGGAGGGCGTCCACGCGGTCGCGGGGGAGCAGCTTCCCGCGGGCGGTGTGGCGGGCGCGGGCCTTCTCGCCGCCGCCGAGCCGGGCCGCTTCGAGCCGGGCCCGCAGCCCCTCGGTGAGCTCGCGGTGGGCGGCCTCGTTGGTCCGCCAGGCCTCGGACGCCGGGTCCGCGGCGCTCGTCAGCACTGGTGCCTGCTGCATCGGTCGAGCTCCCTTGCTCGGTGCACGCTGTTAATGAGCGTTAACGCATGTACCGCCTAGGTTAACGAGCGCTAACGGCCCTGTCTAGAATGGATTCCCATGAGCACCAGAGCGGCCGCCCCGACCCGTCGCGAGCAGATCCTCAGTGAGGCCGCCCGCCTCTTCGCCGAGCGCGGGTTCCACGGCGTCGGCGTGGACGAGATAGGGGCCGCGGTGGGCATCAGCGGCCCCGGCCTGTACCGCCATTTCGCGGGCAAGGACGCCATGCTCGCCGAGCTGCTGGTCGGGATCAGCGAGCGGCTGCTGACCGGCGGCCGCCACCGGGTGGCCGAGGCCGCGGGCGACCCGGTCGGCGTACTGGCCTCCCTCATCGACGGCCACATCGACTTCGCCCTCGACGACCGGGCGCTGATCACCCTGCACGACCGGGAACTGGACCGGCTGCGGGAGACCGACCGCAAGCTCGTACGGCAGCTCCAGCGCAAGTACGTCGAGCTGTGGGTGGAGGTCGTGCGGGAACTGCACCCGGAGGTCGGCGAGGCGGAGGTGCGGGTGTCCGTCCATGCCGTCTTCGGCCTGCTCAACTCCACCCCGCACCTGGCGGCGCTGGGCCGGGAGGCGACCGAATCGCTGCTGCGGCGCCTCGCGCACGGGGCGTTCGGGGCGCTGTCGGGGTGAAGCGACGCGTCCGCTGGTCGGAATGGAACCGGCGACTCGGCTTCGGCGGCGGCAGAATGGGCCGCATGCCGAAGCCGATAAAGACGCCCGCCCTGTCAGTTGAACCGCCGAGCCGCGCCGAACTCGTCGACCACCTGGTCCGCACCCGGATCTCGGGCCAGGTCGCCACGCCCCGTGAGAACAACCTGTCGCACTACCGCAAGCTCGCCAACGGCGACCGGCACTACTGGCTGGGCCTCGAGCTGGGCGAGCGCTGGGCGGACGAGCAGGACGTGCTCGCCGTGATGGCGGAGCGGTGCGGGGTCGTCGACGACGCCGCGTACCGGTTCGGCCAGGACACGATCGACCCGGAGCTGACGGTGTCCGGCCTGGACCGGATGGCGGCGCGGCTTCGGAAGGCGGCGCTGGACCGGCAGAGCGTGCTCCTGGCCACGGGGCACCCGGGCGGCCTGCTGGACGTCCACCGGGCGACGGCGGCCGCGCTGCGCGCCGCGGGCTGCGAGATCGTGGTGATCCCGCCCGGCCTGGTCGCGGACGAGGGCT
Source organism: Streptomyces sp. NPDC031132 (assembly GCF_055570595.1). Taxonomy (NCBI): domain Bacteria; kingdom Bacillati; phylum Actinomycetota; class Actinomycetes; order Kitasatosporales; family Streptomycetaceae; genus Streptomyces; species Streptomyces sp. NPDC031132. The sequence continues at coordinate 43,842 of NZ_JBVIGX010000011.1, read as the reverse complement.
CGGTGTGGCAGTTCGCGGACGTCGCCGTGCTGGAGCGGGGTGCCACGCTGTGGCACACCCACTCCCCGGAGCCGATGGCCGCGATCCTGGACGGCCTGACGGCCGCGAACCGCCCCCAGCCGGACCTGGTCGTCGCCGACCACGGCTGGGCGGGGTGTGCGGCGCAGCGCGGGCTGGACGCGGTGGGCTACGCGGACTGCAACGACCCCGCGCTGTTCATCGGCGAGGCGGAGGGGACCCTCCAGGTGGCGGTCCCGCTCGACGACCACGTCCGCGACCCGCGCTTCTACGACCCGATGGTGGCGTACCTGCTGTCGGCGGCGGGCCTGCTCTAGGGGGACACCCCCTGGGGGACACCCCCTGGGGGTGCCTTGCCCGCCCGGCGGGGCTTCTTTCCGGCCCCGCCGGCGTCTGCGGCCCGGACTAGCCGAGCCAGTTGGTCATCTCGGTCTGGACGGCCGAGCCGTCGAGGTCGGCGAGCTTCATGCCCACGAAGTCGCGGGCCCAGTCGGAGGTCTGGATCCGGAACGGCATCTTCTCGGCGGTCAGCGCCTCGACGACCGGCGCCGCGGCCTGCTCCGAGGTCTGTGCGGTGTCGCTGCCGAAGGACTTCAGGGCGTGGTCGATGTAGCCCTGGAGCGCCGGGGCGTACGGACCCGCCTGGGTGAGCAGCGCCGGGATGTCGAGCCCGACGTTGTTCACGAACTCGCTGGCGACGGCGCCCGGTTCGACGACGGCCACCTGGACGCCCGCGGACGCGGCGACCGGGGCGAGGGACTCCATGAAGCCCTCGACGGCGAACTTGGCCGCGCAGTACGACTCGTTGAACGGCTGGCCGACCACGCCGCCGACGCTCGTCACGGTGATGACCCGGCCCCCCGAGGCGCGCAGGTGGGGCAGCGCGGCCCGGGTGAGCTCGGCGACGCCGAAGAAGTTGACCTCCATGACGGACCGCAGCTGCTCCATGCCGTGCTGCTCGATGGTGCCGACGAAGCCGGCGCCCGCGTTGTTCACGACCGCGTCGAGGTGCCCGTGCTCGGCGACGACCTCGGCCACGCAGGCCGCCACGGAGTCCGCGTCGGTCACGTCGAGCCGCTTGACCTGGACCAGGTCCGAGACGCCGGCCTCGGCGGCGGCCTTCTGCAGGGCGTCGGCGCGGGTGGTGTCCCGCATGGTGGCGACGGCGTGCCAGCCCGCCCGGGCGGCGGCGACCGCGGCGGCCAGGCCGATGCCGGAGGAGGTGCCGGTGATGAGGACGGTCTTGGCGGTGGTCTCGGTGCTCACGGAAGGCTCCTTAGATTTGTGCGTGCACACACACATTAACGTTGTGTGCGTGTGCACGCAACCCGGTATCCTTCCCCCATGGCGCACACGAATCTCAACTTGGACGGCCTCACCCCCCGCGACCACGCCTTCTACGGGCTGGTCTGGGCCGGAACCACCCTCACCGCCCGGGTCGACCAGGTGCTCACGCGCCGCCACGACCTGCCGCTGTCCTGGTTCGAGGTCATGCTGTGGCTGAGCGTCCAGCAGGAGCCGGTCGCGCCCTCGGAGCTGGGTGCCAGGACCCTGCTCAGCCGCAGTCAGGTCTCCCGCGTCGCCGATTCGCTCCGGGCCCGCGGCCTGGTCGAACGGGTGCCGTCCCCGACGGACGCCCGGTCCGTGGGCATCGCCCTCACCGAGGCGGGCCGCCGCGCTTTCGCGGAGGCCGACGCCACCCGCCGTGAGGCCCTCGCCGAGGTCTTCGACGACCGCCTCGACGACGCGGACATAGCCGCGCTGGAGGCGGTTTGGGCCAAGCTCAAGGCCCGCCCGGAAAACGAACAGCAGGCCCAGAACTAGGGGGTGCCGTCCCTCCGGCCCCCGAGCACCTTGCGGCGCAGCAGGGCCCCGAACGGCGCCGCGAACGCGCAGGCGACGGCGGTCGCGGCGGCGGCCACGAAGGCCGGGTTCACCCAGTGGGGGATCAGCTGTCGCCCGCCCGGATCCCCGGGGTGGTCGGCGCAGTGGACGGAGAGCGGGAGCGACGATTCCCAGACGACCATCTTCTCGTGCTCGCCCCACTGGGCGTACCCGCACACCTCGTCGGGATCGAGGACGTACACGCCGTACGACACGCCCCAGATGTAGACCGAACCGGCGGCGCACAGGGCGAGGAGGGCGGCCAGCAGGAAGATGCCCGCGCCGAGCAGCTCCGGGGCGGAGCGCCGCCGGACCGTGACGACCACGTGGACGGCGAGCCGGCCGAGGACCAGGACGCCCGCGAACGGGGAGATCAGGGTGAGGGCGAGGAGCAGAATGATCATGTTTGCAGTCGACGCCCCGCCCGCCCGGTCAGTTCCGCACTGTGGCCGAGCCCACGCGGGGCCCGGCCGACCGTGCTCCGGGGTCAGGCGCGCGGGACGCGCACCACGCCTTCCTGGATGACGGTCACGGCGAGTCGCCCGTCCTGGGTCCAGATCCGGGCCTGCCCGAGGCCGCGCCCGGCGGCCGCCGACGGGGACTCCTGGTCGTACAGCAGCCACTCGTCGGCGCGGAACGGCCGGTGGAACCACATCGCGTGGTCCAGCGAGGCGCCCACCACGTCGCCGACCGCCCAGCCGCCCCGGCCGTGCGCGAGCAGCACCGAGTCGAGCAGGGTCATGTCCGAGACGTACGTGGCCAGGCAGGTGTGCAGGAGTGCGTCGTCGCTCTCCAGCTTGCCGGCCGTACGGAACCACACCTGCGAGCGCGGCTCGACCGGCTCGCCGACGCTGCCCCACGGCGGGACGGTCGCGTACCGCAGGTCCACCGCGCCGCGCGCGTCGATCAGCCGCTCCACCGTGCCCGGGTCGCGGAAGATCTCCCGGTACGCGGGCAGGGACTCGGCGGCCGTCGGCAGGGTCTCCGGGTCGGGCGCGTCCGGCATCGCGACCTGGTGGTCGAGGCCCTCCTCGTACGTCTGGAAGGACGCCGAGAGGTGGAAGATCGGCTGGCCGTGCTGGACGGCGACGACCCGGCGGGTGGTGAAGGAGCGCCCGTCGCGGATCCGGTCGACCGCGTACACGATCGGCGCGCCCGGGTCTCCTGCGCGCAGGAAGTACGAGTGCAGCGAGTGCGCGGTGCGGTCCTCGGGTACGGTCCGCCCGGCCGCGACCAGGGCCTGGGCCGCGACCTGGCCGCCGAAGACGCGCGGTACCAGCGACGGACGGCTGGTACCGCGGAAGATGTTCTCCTCGATCTGCTCGAGGTCGAGCAGATCGAGGAGCGTCGTCAGTGCCTCGTTCATGAGGGGAAGGGTAAGTCCCTTGTCCCGAAGGGCCCTTACAGGCCCATCGACTTGGCGATGATGGACTTCATGATCTCGCTGGTGCCGCCGTAGATGCGGTTGACGCGGTTGTCGGCGTACAGGCGGGCGATCGGGTACTCGTTCATGTAGCCGTAGCCGCCGTGCAGCTGGAGGCAGCGGTCGATCACGCGGTGCGCGACCTCGGTGCAGAACAGCTTCGCGGAAGCGGCCTCGGCGGGGGTCAGCTCGCCGGCGTCCAGGGCCTCCAGGGCGCGGTCCGCGACGGCCTGGGCGGCGTCCACCTCGGCCTGGCAGGCGGCCAGCTCGAACTTGGTGTTCTGGAAGTGCGCGACCGGCTTGCCGAAGACGGTGCGGTCGGTGACGTACTGCTGGGCGAACCGGACGGCCGCGGCGGCCTGGGCGTACGCGCCGAACGCGATGCCCCAGCGCTCGGAGGCCAGGTTGTGGCCGAGGTAGTAGAAGCCCTTGCCCTCCTCGCCGAGCAGGTCCTCGACCGGGACCTTGACGTCGACAAACGCCAGCTCGGCGGTGTCGGAGGTGCGCAGGCCCAGCTTGTCGAGCTTGCGGCCGATCGAGTAGCCCTCGGACTTGGTGTCCACGGCGAACAGGGAGATGCCGAAGCGGCGGTCGTCCTCGCGCGGGGCGGCGGTGCGGGCGCAGACGATCACACGGTCGGCGTGCACGCCGCCGGTGATGAAGGTCTTGGAGCCGTTGAGGACGTAGTGCGTGCCGTCCTCGGAGAGCTTCGCGGTGGTCTTCATGCCCGCGACGTCGGAGCCGGTGCCCGGCTCGGTCATCGCGAGGGCCCACATCTCCTCGCCGGAGACGAACTTCGGCAGGTAGCGCTTCTTCTGCTCGTCGTCGGCCAGCATCTTGATGTAGGGGAGGGCGAGCAGCACGTGGACGCCGGAGCCGCCGAAGTTCACGCCCGCGCGGGAGGTCTCCTCGTACAGGACGGCCTCGAACTTGTGGGTGTCCAGGCCCGCGCCGCCGAACTCCTCGGGGACGTTGATGCCGAAGACGCCCAGCTCGCCGAGCTTGTAGTAGAAGTCGCGCGGGGCCTGACCGGCCGCGAACCACTCGTCGTAGACGGGGACGACCTCGGCCTCTATGAAGGCGCGGATGGTCTCGCGGAACGCCTCGTGGTCCTCGTTGAAAACGGTACGGCGCACAGCCGCCTCCTCGATCCTGTCGCCCGTCGCGCTGTCGCGCCGTGTCTAAGCGCTTGCTCAGACTCCTAAGTTACCCGTGGGTTGGGCGGGCTGTCCAGAGTCGGGGAGGGGTACGGGGTGTGATGTCCGGCGGCCTCGCGGTGCGGGCCGCCGGACACCCGGTACCCGGGCCTACTTGCCGAGGATGCTGCCGGTCCACTGGCCGGCGGCACCCTGCATCAGGGCCTCGTTGCTCAGGATCTGGGTCCCGGGCAGCGAGGCCATGCCGATGTCGCCGGCCGTCGCCGCTCCGTTGTGGGAGCCGACCGTGTTGTCGCGGCCGGCGTTGAACACGTCGTCGCCGGCCACCTGGGACAGGTCGCCGAAGACGATCGAGTACGTGTTGTCGATCGGCGCGTACACGACGAAGTTGTCGTCGGCGGAGGCGGCGGACGCACCGGCCAGGATGACGCCGCCGGCGGCGAGAGCGGTCAGGGCGAGGCGGATCGATCGCACGAGTGGTGCCTTTCGAGGAGGGGGTGGGGGAACAGTGCGAACGTAGGCCGCCGGGCACCGGGAGGCACCGCACCGGCCGCCGTACGGCCCGAGTCCATCCGTACGGCGCAGCCGCCCGGGCGTCGTGGCTCTCAGACCTCGGTGTCCCGGGTCAGTGCGAACCACAGCTCCATCCGGATGTCCGGGTCGTCGAGGTCACTGTGGAGCAGCGCGGCGGCACGGGCGATGCGCTGGCGGACGGTGTTGCGGTGGACGCCGAGGGCCGCGGCCGTCCGGTCCCAGCTGCCGTGGTGCGCCAGCCAGGCGCGCAGGGTCTCCCGGTGGGCCGGGGACAGCGGGGCGAGCAGGGCCTCGGCGTGGGCGCCGGCCTCGGCGGGGTCGACCAGGGCGCCGAGACCCGCGCCGGTGTGCCGGACCAGCGCGGTGCGGGCCGCCTCCGCCCGCTCCAGTGCCCGGCGGGCCTGCGTGTCGGCCCTGGCCAGGGCTTCGGGTCCGGTCGGGGCGCTCACCCCGAGCCGCCACCCGGGCTGCGGGGCGGGCTCCCGGTCGGTGAGGAGCCGTACGGCCGGGCCGGCCGGGTCCAGCAGTACGGTGCCCAGCGCGGCGGCGAGGGCCTGCGGGTCGGCGCCCCCGCGGGCGTGGACGGCGTACCAGGGCCCCGGCCCGGCCAGCGCCTCGGCGGGGGAGCCGCCCAGCAGCAGCCGGGCCAGCGCGGCGGCCTCGGCCCCGGCCGGCCGGTCGGCGGTGAGCAGGGCCAGCAGGACGGCGGCGACCGAGGCGACGGTGTGGTCGCCGGGGGTCCGCGCCGGGGTGGCCGTGCCGAGCGCGGCGTGGCGGCCGAGGGCGTAGGCGGCCAGGTGCCAGCCGTCGGCCTGGTCGGTGGCGGTCGCGGGACCCTCGGCGCGGCCGACGCGGGCCAGCAGCGCGTCGAGGGCCGCGGGTACGGCCCCGGCCTCCGGCGGCGGGCTGCCCGCGGCCCGGCCGTCCGGCCACAGCCGTACGTGCCCGCCGAGGCCCGCCGCGAGGCGGGCCAGCACCGCCGGGACCGGGTCGGGGCGGGCGGCCGCGGCCGCGAGGGCCTGCTGGGCTTCGGTGACCCGGCGCAGCTCGCGGGTCCGCGCCTCGGCCATGAGGCGCCAGACGGCGCGGGCGACGGCCGTGAACCGGGTCTGCGGCGGGACCTCCAGCAGCGGCAGCCCGTGCCGGGCGCAGGCCTCGGCCAGCGCGGGCGGCACCTCCTCGTGGACGGGCGCCACGCCGAACCCGAGGGCGGCCGCCCCGGCCGCGACCAGCCGGGCCACGTAGCCGTCGTGGTCGGTGTTCCCGGCCGCGGCGGTCAGCAGCAGCTCCCCGCCCAGCAGATAAGGGGAAGGGTCGGCCATCTCCGAGGCGTGCACGCCGTGCACCCCTGCCTCGGCCGGCCCCGCGACATGCCGCAGTCCGAGCTCCCGGTCCGCGAGCAGCGCACCCAGTGCCACGGGCGCCACAGGGTGATCGGGCGGAGGGGGCGGGCCGGGCCGGGGGACGTCCATGGATACTCCGTACAGAAAATGGGCGCTCTGTGGATGAAATCTACACTTCGCGCCTCGGGGGCACCCGCTTACGCTCGAAGGACCGCACGTAGGACATCCAGAAGGGCACACCCCGATGAGCAACGAGCAGACGCCGCGCGGACCGGTCGACTCCTCCCGCATCCCGCGCTACGCGGGCCCGGCGACCTTCGCCCGCCTGCCCCGCCTCGACGAGGTCGGCGGCAAGGCGGACGTGGCCGTCGTCGGCGTGCCCTTCGACTCCGGCGTCTCCTACCGGCCCGGCGCCCGCTTCGGCGGCAACGCCATCCGCGAGGCCTCGCGCCTGCTGCGCCCGTACAACCCGGCCCAGGACGCCTCCCCCTTCGCGCTTGCGCAGGTCGCCGACGCCGGCGACATCGCCGCGAACCCCTTCAACATCAACGAGGCCGTCGACACGATCGAGGCCGCCGCCGACGAGCTGATCGGCAACGGCTCCCGCCTGATGACCCTCGGCGGCGACCACACCATCGCCCTCCCGCTGCTCCGCTCCGTCGCGAAGAAGCACGGCCCGGTGGCGCTGCTGCACTTCGACGCGCACCTGGACACCTGGGACACGTACTTCGGCGCCGAGTACACGCACGGCACGCCGTTCCGCCGCGCCGTGGAGGAGGGCATCCTCGACACCGAGGCGCTCTCCCACGTCGGCACGCGCGGCCCGCTGTACGGCAAGCAGGACCTCGACGACGACGCCAAGATGGGCTTCGGCATCGTGACCTCGGCCGACGTCTACCGCCGCGGCGCCGACGAGGTCGCGGACCAGCTGCGCCAGCGCATCGGCGACCGCCCGCTGTACATCTCGATCGACATCGACGTGCTGGACCCGGCGCACGCGCCCGGCACCGGCACCCCGGAGGCGGGCGGCATGACCTCCCGCGAGCTGCTGGAGATCATCCGCGGCCTGTCCTCCTGCAACCTGGTCTCCGCGGACGTCGTCGAGGTCGCCCCGGCGTACGATCACGCCGAGATCACCTCGGTCGCCGCCTCGCACACCGCGTACGAGCTGACGACGATCATGAGCCGCCAGATCGCTGCGTCGAGGACGAAGTGAGCGGCGGAGCACCCGTGACGAAGGGCGAGTAAGCGCACGTGACGCACGACCACGACCTGGTACTCCGGCCCACCGAGGCCCAGACGGCGGCCGCCCTCGCGCCGCCGCCGGGGCGGACGGGCGGGGACCTGGTCGTGGAGACGCTGCGCTCGCTCGGCGCCACCACCGTGTTCGGGCTGCCGGGGCAGCACGCCCTCGGCATCTTCGACGCGGTGGGGCGCTCGGACCTGCGGCTGATCGGGCTGCGGACGGAGAACAACGCCGGGTTCGCGGCGGACGCGTACGGCCGCATCACCGGCGAGGCGGTCCCCCTCCTGCTCTCCACCGGGCCGGGCGCGCTGATGGCCCTGCCGGCCCTGGCGGAGGCGGCCGCCGCGTCGGCGCCGGTCATCGCGATCGCCTCGCAGGTCCCGGTGGCGGGCCTGGGCGGCGGACGGCGCGGGCACCTGCACGAGCTGCGGGACCAGTCGGCGTCGTTCCGGGACGTGGTGAAGTCCGTCCACACGGCCCGCACCCCCTCGCAGATCCCGTCCGTGATCGCGGAGGCCTGGGAGTCGGCGCTGACGGCTCCGCACGGCCCGGTCTGGGTGGAGATCCCGGAGGACGTCCTCCGCGCCGAAACGGTGATCCCCCAGGTCACGGGCGTGGACGCGACCCCGCACGAGCTCGCCCCGCGCCCCGAGCTCACCGCTCTGGCGGCGCACTGGCTGGGGCGGGCCTCCCGCCCGGTGATCATCGCGGGCGGCGGGGTGATCCGCTCGGACGCGGCGGGCAAGCTGCGGCAGCTGGCGGAGCGGCTCAGTGCCCCGGTGGTCACCACCTTCGGCGGCAAGGGCGCCTTCCCGTGGACGCACCCGCTGTCCCTCCAGTCCTGGCTGGAGGACCGCCACATGACGGACTTCCTCGAGGACGCGGACGTCCTCCTGGTCGTGGGCTCCGGCCTCGGCGAACTGTCCTCCAACTACCACACGTTCTTCCCGACGGGCCGGGTCGTCCAGATCGAGGCGGACCTCGGCAAGCTGGAGTCCAACCACGCGGCCCTCGGCATCCACGCGGACGCCCGCCTCGCCCTCCAGGCCCTCCTGGAGACGGTCCCGGAACGCGAGGACGCGCAGGCTCCGGAGCGCGTCCGGATGGTCCTGGCGGACATCGAAGGGAGACTTGCCGGTCAGGACGTGGCGCTGGAGCGCGAGCTCCTCACGTCCATCCGCGCGGCGCTCCCGGCCCGCTCCCCGTCCTTCTGGGACATGACGATCCTTTCGTACTGGGCCTGGTCGGCGTTCGACGCGAAGCACCCCAACACGATGCACTCGGCCCAGGGCGCGGGCGGCCTCGGCTACGCCTTCCCGGCGGCCCTCGGCGCCTGCGTCGCGGAACCGGACACCCCGGTCCTGGCCGTCTCGGGCGACGGCGGCGCGATGTACTCGATCGCGGACCTGGCGAGCGCGAAGCAGCACGACCTGGACGTGACCTGGCTGATCGTGGACGACGGCGGCTACGGCATCCTGCGCGAGTACATGACGGACTCCTTCGAGGGCCGCACGACGGGCACGGAACTCACCCGCCCGGACTTCGTCGCCCTGGCCCGTTCCTTCGGCGTCCCGGCGTCGACGACCACCCCGGAAACCCTCCGCGAGGACCTGGCCAAGTCCCTCGACACCCCGGGCCCGACGCTCCTGGTCCTCCCCGCCACCCTCAAGATGTTCGCCCCGACGCACGTTTAGGGCTCGTCCGGGCGCTCGTTAGGGTGGCCTAGATCAGGTGGCCGGAGTGCGAGGGGGAGCGGTGGCGTTCGAGGAAGAGTGGGGCCGGCACCAGCCGGACGCAGCGACCGACGGCCCGTCGCCGCAGATGCGGCTGAACCAGCTCGCCGCCGACCCGGGCGGCGGCTCCGGGACGCCCAGCGGATACGGCGTGCTGGCCACCGCCCCTCCCGCGAAGAAGAAGGCGGCCAACACCATCGAGAACGTCCTGCAGCCCGGCACGACGAAGGCCGCGGACGCGGCCGACGAACCCACCACGAACGCCGTCAAGGCATTCAACGGCTGGGAGACGGCGTCCGGTCTGACGAAGGCGCACACGCACTGGGACGACCAGGTGAAGCGCCTGATGGGACGCCTGAACTCGGAGAAGACGGCCCTGCGCGGCGCGTCGAACCTGTTCACCGGAAACGACCAGCTGACGGGCCAGAGCTTCCAGCCGGTGCAGTCCAAGGTCACAGGACTCTAGGGGAAGACGTACGTGCCGAACTACTCCGAGATCATGCACACGGACCTCTCCGCGCTCACCACGGCCGCCGACGGCTGGAAGGCCATGGCGACGCAGTTCAAGACCATGGAGGAGGTCTACAGGGACGAGGTCCAGAGCGTCTCCTCCGGTAACGGCTGGCTGGGCTCCAGCGCCACGACCGCGGCCACCAACTCCTCCATGACGCGCCGGGAGTTCGCCTCCGCGCAGAAGGAGGCCCTGGCCATGGAGTCCCTGCTCCGTGACGCGCACGCCCGCTTCACGGACCTCAAGGGGCGGGTCACGTCCGCCGTCGCGGACGCCGTGACCGCCGGCATGAAGGTCTCGGACGCCGGCATGGCGAGCTACGACTTCTCCAAGGCCGACCCGGCCTCCGTGAACGCGATCCGCCACGATCCCGACCTCCCGGCGATCGAGCGGGCCTGGACGCAGAAGATCTCGGACACGGTCAAGGCGGTCACGGAGTTCGACGCGGACGTCAAGGTCGCCCTGCTGAACGCCTCCGGCGCGGACGGCACGGCGATGTTCGGCTTCAACTCGAAGCCCGTCAACGACGTCGAGGCCGTCGAGGCGCTGGCGCTCACCCAGAAGATCCGTGACGGCAAGGCCTCTCCGGACGAACTGCGGCACTACGACGACCTCCTGAAGCAGAACTCCGGCGACGCCCACTTCAGCGAGGCGTACCTGAACTCGCTGGGAGCGAAGGACACCTTGCTCCTGGCAGACCAGATGAACCTGGCGTCGAACGACCGCGGCGCGTCGGCGGCCGAGAAGAAGCTCTACGAGTCGATCAACTCCGGCCTGGCGGGAACGATCGCCTCGGGCACCAAGGACCCGGACAGCTACGCCTACAAGCCCTTCGTCAACGGCCTCAAGGAGCAGGGCCCGGAACTGGTGGCCAAGGGCCTCCGCCCCACGTACGGCTACCAGGCGCTGGTCACCCTCATGGGCAGTGGCGGCGGCTACGGCAAGCAGTTCCTCAACGACGTCGGCGACGGCATGATCGAGGCCGAGAAGTCGAAGCCGCACATGTACGACCACGCCTACGACTCCCAGCGCCCGAACCTGGTCTCCGACCCGCTGGACGGTCTGCTGGGCATCATGGCCAAGGACCCGGCCTCGACGACGTTCTTCCTCGACCCCGAAGCGCCCGGCAACAAGAACGAGCACCTGAAGTACATGCTCTCCGAGCGCGACATGCCGGACCCGTGGTTCTCGACCGGCGTCGGCCAGCCGATGGAGATGGACGGCGACAAGACGGCGGGCCTGGGCGCGGCCATCCAGGCGGCGGCCACGGGTCACGTGGACGGCGAAAAGCTCGGCCCGCCCGGCCCGCACACCGAGGGCCAGGCGCGGGTGATGCACCACGCCATCCGCTACCTCGACGACGAGATGGGCGGGGACGAGTTCCCGGAGGACCTGGAGGGCCTGCAGCAGCCGATGGCGAAGGCGCTGGTCGACTACGTCGAGGACACCCACGAGATCCTCGGCGGCAAGAACCCCGACCTGGGTTCCGTGGCGGGCCGCGATTCCATCCACGGTTCGGGCGACAAGGCGCAGATCGCGGTCGGCCAGGGCAGCCTGATCCGCGTGATGCGCGGAATCGCGGACGACGGCCCGTCCTACGCCCTGATGGTCGAGGCGGAGCGAGCCTACTCGGCGGAGCAGCTCGCGACCGCCGCCCCGTACAAGGCCGACTCCCCTCACTCGGTCAGCGCTGACTGGGACAACCGTGCGCACGACATCGGGGTGGCAGCCGGCGCCCTCAACGGCATCGGGGCCGACGTCTACAAGGACAAGGAAGACGACCAGGTCAAGTGGGCGGAGGGCACGGCCGAGTACACGGCTGCCGGAGTGAACGGACTCATCGGCGAGATCCCGGTCGTGAGCACGATCGGAGGCTCGCTGATCGACGCAGGCAAGTACGACTGGGTCGAGGGCGTCAAGGACGCGGCCGAGGAGCAGAGCAAGAAGGAGTCCAGCAGCAACTACGCGAGGGGTGTGGAGGGGACCAACGAGTTGTTCGACTCGTGGACACACCAGCGTCAGATGAAGGACGACCCGGCGGCGGAACATGCCCAGAACGAAGCGAACACCGCCTACTCGACCGGGCGGGAGGCCGCTCGTGCGCACCTCCGGCCCTGACGGGCTCAAAGCTCTCGTACGGGCGACGGCTGCCGTTCTCGCTGTGCTGGTGCTGGCATCGTGCACCTCGGGCGAGTCCGAGGGGAAGGTCGACCACCTGTGCGCCGTCACCCCTGCCTCCGAAGAGGAAGTGCTCCTTCGGGGGATCCTCCGCGCAGATGGCTTCGAGACCTACATCCCCAACCGCACGAGCCGTGTGGTGGAGGCGCTGGAGCGCAAACTGCGGGAGATCGGTCCGACGGAGGAGACGTTTCCGACGTCCACGTGTGCGTACAAGCCGGCTGCTCAGACCGAGCGTGCGACGTTCCGAGTCGGGTGGGCGCCTCGCACCTCGAAGTACGTCGAACCGTCCCTGTCCGAGGGGGGCCGGTTCGATGTGAACGGTGCCTTCGGCGAGAGCAACTACTTCATCACGAAGCTGTTCGTCCAGTGCGACATGCCCGGCGACCTCGCTGGGCCGTCGAAGTCGGCATGGTTGTACGCGGATGTCTCGTACACGGTCAACATCGGGCGGACGGACATCGACCAGGCGGCCAAGGACCGGCAGACGGCCCTCGCCTACCTCATGACCCGCCGCGTCACCGATGCCCTCGGCTGCGAGAACAAGCCGGTGGAGAAGCCCCCCGTGGTCAAGCCGCTCCCCAGCCCGTAGCCGCCGGCGGCAACGCGTTCGATGCCGGCGCGTGTCGGCGGGCGAGCAGAGCTTGCCGTCGTGATCCGGCGCCTACGCTGTCGGGACATGATCAGGGAGGACGGCATGCCGAAGGACGTCGCCGGGCGGCAGCCCAAGAACCCGATCCGGCGGCGCGGGATCCAGCGGCTCTCGGTCGAGGTGTGGGGCACCGGGGGTTCCATCTGGGCGGCGGACGGCCAGGGCCACGACCCGGAGGTCGACGTCGAGGTCCTCGACGAGCCGGTGCCCGACGCCGTCGGGGGCGTGCTCGGGCTGGAGGGCGGAGCGCCCGCCTGCGTCCGGCGCCGCAGGTTCCTGCTCGACGGGAAGCCCGTCATGCTCGCCACCTCGTACCTCGACGCCGTGCTCGTCGCCGGTACGCCGATCGCCGAGCCGGACTCCGGCCCCGGCGGGATCTACGCCCGGCTCGCCGAGCTCGGTCACGGGCCGGCCCGGTTCCGGGAGGAGGTCCGCTCGCGGATGCCGTCCCCGGAGGAGACCGAACGGCTCGGCCTGGCGGCCGGGACCCCGGTGGTGCTGGTGTGCCGTACCGCCTTCGACGCCGACGGACGGGCGGTCGAGGTCGACGAAATGGTGCTCGACGCCTCCGCCTACGTACTGGAGTACGCGTTCGACGCTCCGTAGCGGGCGCGGCGCGCGGGCCGGCCGACGAGTGACGGGCACCCGAAGGGGTGAAGTCTGCGTGCGGGCTTCCGTACGGCAGTGCGATCGTTGCAGGGGGATGAAATCCGCCGGTCGGGGCGTTGGGGGAGGCGGCAGGACAGGATCAACGGGGAGGCTCCACGTGGCGGCGGCAGAGATGGCAGCGGGCGAGAAACAGGGCTGGGCCCGGCGGCTCGCCGCCTACACATGGCGGTACCGGCTCAATGTGCTGCTGGCGCTCGGGTCCTCCCTGGGCGGCATGGCGGTCATGGCGCTCGTGCCGCTGGTCACCAAGGTCATCATCGACGACGTCATCGGCGACCACAGCAAGCCCATGGGGATATGGGCCGGGCTGCTCATAGGCGCCGCGGTCCTCGTGTACGTGATGACGTACATACGCCGGTACTACGGCGGCCGCCTCGCGCTCGACGTCCAGCACGACCTGCGCACCGACATGTACGACACCATCGCCCGCCTCGACGGGCGACGCCAGGACGAGCTGTCCACCGGGCAGGTCGTCGGGCGGGCCACCAGCGACCTCCAGCTGATCCAGGGGCTGCTCTTCATGCTGCCCATGACCATCGGGAACTTCCTGCTGTTCGGGATATCCCTCGGCGTCATGCTGTGGCTGTCCCCGCTGCTGACCCTGGTCGCGCTGCTCATGGCCCCCGCCCTCTGGTTCATCGCCAAGCGCAGCCGCAAGAAGCTCTTCCCCGCCACCTGGTGGGCCCAGGGCCAGGCCGCCGCCGTCGCCACCGTCGTCGACGGGGCCGTCACCGGCGTCCGCGTCGTCAAGGGCTTCGGCCAGGAGGAGCAGGAGACCGGCAAGCTGCGCGCCGCCGGGCGGCGGCTGTTCGCCGGGCGGATGCGGACCATCCGGCTCAACTCCCGCTACACCCCCGCCCTGCAGGCCGTGCCCGCCCTCGCGCAGGTCGCCATGCTGGCCCTCGGCGGCTGGATGGCCACCAACGGCCAGGTCACCCTCGGCACCTTCGTGGCCTTCTCCACCTACCTCGCCCAGCTCGTCGGCCCCGTCCGCATGCTCGCCATGGTCCTCACCGTCGGCCAGCAGGCCCGCGCCGGCGTCGAGCGGGTCTTCGAGCTCATCGACACCGAGCCCGCCATCGAAGAGGGCACGCACGAGCTGCCCGCCGACGCCCCCGCCACCGTCGAGTTCGACGAGGTCGTCTTCGGGTACGACCCCGAGCGGCCCGTCCTCGACGGGTTCTCGCTCTCCATCACCGAGGGCGAGACCGTCGCCGTCGTCGGAGCCTCCGGCTCCGGCAAGTCCACCGTCTCCCTCCTCCTGCCCCGCTTCTACGACGCCGACCGCGGCACCGTCCGCGTCGGCGGACACGACGTGCGCGGGCTGACGTACGACTCCCTGCGCGCCGCCATCGGGCTCGTGCCGGAGGACTCCTTCCTCTTCTCCGACACCATCCGCGCCAACATCGCCTACGGCCACCCCGAAGCCGGCGACGCACAGGTCGAGGCCGCCGCCCGCGCCGCCCAGGCCGAAGGCTTCATCGAGGCCCTGCCCGCCGGGTACGACACGAAGGTCGGCGAGCAGGGGCTCACCCTCTCCGGCGGCCAGCGCCAGCGCATCGCGCTCGCCCGCGCCCTCCTCACCGACCCCCGGCTGCTGCTCCTCGACGACGCCACCTCCGCGGTGGACGCCCGCGTCGAGCACGAGATCCACGAGGCGCTGCGCGCCGTCATGGCCGGCCGCACCACCCTCCTCATCGCCCACCGCCGCTCCACCCTCGCGCTGGCCGACCGGATCGCCGTGCTCGACCGCGGGCGGCTCTCCGACATCGGAACGCACGAGGAGCTGCAGCGCCGCTCGCCCCTCTACCGGCGGCTGCTCACCGACCCGGACGCGCTCGGCGCCGGCTCGCCCCGCACCCCCGAGGCGCCCGCGATGGCCGAGTTCGAGCGGGACATCGAAGGGAACCTCGAACGGGACATCGAGCTCGAGGCCGAGATCGACTCCGAGCCGGTCAACGCCAAGCGGCGGGTCGCCGACGGGGTGACCCCCGAGCTCTGGCGCCGCCAGGAGGAATCGGAGTCCGCCGCCGCGGCCGGGACCGCCGCGGCGCCCGGCGCGCCCGGCGCCGCGCCCTCCATGGCCGGCGCCGTCGCCGGCATGCCGGCCACCCCCGAGCTGCTCGCGCAGGTGGCCGCGCTGCCGCCCGCCGACGACGAGCCCGCCGTGGACGAGGACCAGGCCGCGTCCGCCGAGAAGAGCTACAACCTGCGCCGGCTGCTCAGCGGTTTCTGGGCGCCCCTCGCCGTCAGCCTCGGCCTCGTCGCCGTCGACGCCGGCTCCGGGCTGCTGCTCCCGATCCTGATCCGGCACGGCATCGACAAGGGCGTCGAGCAGGCCGCACTGGGCGCCGTCTGGGTGGCCGCCCTTCTCGCGCTCGGCGTCGTCGTCGCGCAGTGGGCCGCCCAGTTCGCCGAGACCCGGATGACCGGGCGCACCGGCGAACGCGTCCTGTACGCCCTGCGCGTCAAGATCTTCGCCCAGCTCCAGCGCCTCGGCCTCGACTACTACGAGCGTGAGCTGACCGGCAAGATCATGACCCGGATGACCACCGACGTGGACGCCCTGTCGACCTTCCTGCAGACCGGGCTCGTCACCGCCGTCGTCTCCGTCTTCACCTTCTTCGGCATCCTGATCGCCCTGCTCGTCCTCGACGTCGAGCTCGCGCTGATCGTCTTCTCGACGCTCCCCGTGCTGGTCCTCGGCACGATCGTGTTCCGCCGCAAGTCGGTGGCCGCGTACGAACTCGCCCGCGACCGGGTCAGCCTGGTCAACGCCGACCTCCAGGAGTCCGTCTCCGGGCTGCGCATCGTCCAGGCGTTCCGCCGCCAGCGGAGCGGCGCCGCCCGGTTCGCCGAGCGGAGCGACTCGTACCGCGAGGCCCGGGTGCGGGGCCAGTGGCTGATATCCGTCTACTTCCCCTTCGTGCAGCTGCTGTCCTCCGGGGCCGCGGCCGCCGTGCTGATCGTCGGCGCGGGCCGGGTCGAGGCCGGCACCCTCACCACCGGCGCGCTGGTGGCGTACCTGCTTTACATCGACCTGTTCTTCGCCCCCGTCCAGCAGCTCTCCCAGGTCTTCGACGGCTATCAGCAGGCCACCGTCTCCCTGGGCCGGATCCAGGGGCTGCTGCGCGAGCCCACCAGCACCCCGCGGCCCGCCGCCCCCGCTCCCGTGCGGGAACTGCGCGGCGAGATCGCCTTCGAGGACGTGCGGTTCGCGTACGGCACCGCCGAGGAGCGCGGCGAGAAGGGCGACGCGCTGGCCGGAATCAGCCTGCGGATACCCGCCGGCCAGACCGTCGCCTTCGTCGGCGAGACCGGCGCCGGCAAGTCCACGCTGGTCAAGCTCGTGGCCCGGTTCTACGACCCGACCTCCGGCCGGGTCACCGCCGACGGCGCCGATCTGCGGGAGCTCGACCTGACGGCGTACCGCCACCGGCTGGGGGTCGTCCCCCAGGAGCCGTACCTCTTCCCGGGGACGGTCCGCGACGCCATCGCGTACGGGCGGCCCGAGGCGGGCGACGCCGAGGTGGAGGCGGCCGCCCGCGCGGTCGGCGCCCACGACATGATCGCCACCCTCGACGGCGGCTACCTGCACACCGTCGCCGAGCGCGGGCGCAACCTCTCGGCCGGCCAGCGCCAGCTGATCGCCCTGGCCCGCGCCGAACTCGTCGACCCGGACGTGCTGCTGCTCGACGAGGCCACCGCCGCGCTCGACCTGGCCACCGAGGCCCAGGTCAACCAGGCCACCGACCGGCTCGCCGGCAAGCGCACCACCCTCGTGGTGGCACACCGGCTGACCACGGCCGCGCGCGCCGACCGGGTCGTGGTGATGGACCGCGGCCGGGTCGTGGAGGACGGCACCCACGCCGAACTCGTCGCCCGCGGCGGCCACTACGCCGAACTGTGGCGCACCTTCGTCGGCGAGGACGAACCCGCCGCGGCCTGAGCCGCCCCGTCCGAGCCGCAGTACACGCTGCCGCGCTGCCCAGGCCCCCCGGATCTTGCTGTATGCAACCTTCCGGGGGGTCTGCGCGTCGTACGTGCGTACGTGTTACGTACGACCGATCGGGGGACAGGGTGGAGCACGGGCGGAAGGGGCGCGGCCGGGGGGCCGCGTCGGCGAGGGTGTTCGCGGCGGGGCTGATGCTGTGCGTCGGCGGGCTGCTCGCCGCGCCTCCGGCGCACGCGGCGACCGGTGGCTGCGGGGGCGGCCTGGTCAGGACGCTGCCCCTGCCGACGGGCGAGGTGCGCATCTACAAGAGCCGTACGCAGGCCTGCGCGGTGACGGTGGCCCACGACCCGGGCCGACGCCGGGCGATGGCGGTGAGCATCCAGCCCCGCGGCGGGGTCCCGGTCGGCGATGCAGGGCGATTCACCCGATATGCCGGACCTGTCACCGTCGGTGCGATCAGTCGCTGCGTGTATGTAAAGGGGAGCATCGAGGCCGGATCCGTCGAATCCGGCTGGATTCTGTGCTGAACGAGCGTCCCAACTAGGTCTGGTCAGCGACGCGTTGACCCCGCTAGGTTCACGGGCGACCGAAGTGAACTCAGGGGAGGGTGAATGCGCAAGACGCTCGGCTGGCTGCTGTCGCTCGTGGTGCTGATCGGCACCATGGGCGCAGCCGGCTTCACGGCTCAGGCGGCCACCGCCGCAGGGCCGTCCGCCGCGACGGACATCAAGGACGAGATCCTCGCCATTGCGGGGATGAGTCTGATCGAGGAGAAGGAGTACCCCGGGTACCGCTTCTTCGTACTGAACTACGAGCAGCCGGTCGACCACCGGAACCCGTCGAAGGGCACCTTCAAGCAGCGCCTCACCCTGCTTCACAAGGACGTCTCCCGGCCCACGGTGTTCTTCACCTCCGGCTACAACGTCAACACCAGCCCGCGCCGCAGCGAGCCGACGACGATCGTCGACGGCAACCAGGTGTCGCTGGAGTACCGATTCTTCACACCCTCCCGGCCCGATCCGGCCAACTGGGCGAACCTGGACATCTGGCAGGCCGCCAGCGACCAGCACCGCATCTTCACCGCCCTGAAGAAGGTCTACAAGAAGAACTGGCTCGCCACGGGCGGCAGCAAGGGCGGTATGACGGCGACGTACTACGAGCGCTACTACCCGCATGACATGGACGGTGTCGTCGCGTACGTCGCGCCCAACGACGTCGTCAACAAGGAGGACTCGGCGTACGACCGGTTCTTCGCCAAGGTCGGCACCAAGGAGTGCCGCGACAAGCTGAACGCGGTGCAGCGCGAGGCGCTCGTCCGCCGTGAACCGCTCGAGGCCAAGTACGCGGCCGCCGCCGTCGAGAACGGCTGGACCTTCACCACCGTCGGCAACCTCGACAAGGCCTACGAGGCCGTCGTGCTCGACTACGTGTGGGCCTTCTGGCAGTACAGCCTGCTCGCCGACTGCGCCTCCGTCCCGGCCGCCGCGACCGCGAGCGACCAGGAGATCTGGGACTCGATCGACACGATCTCCGGCTTCTCGGCCTACGCCGACCAGGGCCTCGAGACGTAC
Source organism: Streptomyces sp. NPDC031132 (assembly GCF_055570595.1). NCBI lineage: Bacteria > Bacillati > Actinomycetota > Actinomycetes > Kitasatosporales > Streptomycetaceae > Streptomyces > Streptomyces sp. NPDC031132. Next base: position 24,968 of record NZ_JBVIGX010000011.1, on the reverse strand, counting down.
ACGCCGTACTACTACCAGGCGGGTACGCAGCTCGGTTCGCCCGACATCAAGCAGCCGCACCTCAAGGGCCTGAGCCGCTACGGCTACCAGCCGCCGCGCAACTTCGTCCCCCGCGAGATCCCGATGACCTTCCAGCCGGGGGTCATGGCGGACGTGGACGGCTGGGTGAAGCGCAACGCCAACCAGATGCTGTTCGTGTACGGGCAGAACGACCCGTGGGGTGCCGAACCGTTCCACCTCGGCTACACCGTCCGCGACAGCTACGTGATGATCGCGCCCGGCGCCAATCACGGGGCCAACGTCGCCAAGCTCCAGGAGGGCGAGAAGGCGCTGGCCACGCAGAAGATCCTGCAGTGGGCCGGGGTCGCCCCGGCCGCCGCGCTCGCCGACGCGGGCCGGGCGACGCCGCTGGCGAAGCCCGACGCGGTGCTCGACCAGAAGGACCAGGAGCGCGAGCCGCAGCTGCGGCCGTAGCTCCCGTTAGGGCCCGAGGGGCCACGGGTGAGGTAGTACGGCTGGTCCTGGTCCTGGTCCTGGTCCCAGGCGTACTGGGGGTACTAGTCGTACGACAGCCCGTGGCCCAGCGGGTAGCGGCCCGGCACCGGGACCGGGAGGCGGCCCGAGGGGCGTGCCGCCCCGGTGACCACCCGGGCCGCCGCCCGCATCTCCACGTCCGTCCAGGTGTACGTCGCCAGCTCCGCCGCGCAGGTGGGCAGCCGGGCCGGGTCGTACGGATTGCGGATCGCCACCACGACCACCGGCACCCCGGTGGCCAGCAGTTCCGTGACCAGCGTGCGCTGCGGATCGTCCGCCTCCGGGACGTTGTACGTGCACACCAGCACCGCCGCGTTGCCGGGGGCCGCGGCCACCGCCCGGGCGGGTGGTACGGCCGTCGCACGGCAGCCCAGGGCGGTCAGCTCCCGGGCCAGTACCGCCGTAGGGGGCCCTGTCGTACCGCTGGGGGAGGCCGGGTCGGTCCCGGTGACCAGCAGCCGGGGCCCGGTCGTCGCATCCAGGGGCAGCAGCTTCACGGGATTGGCCAGCAGGGTCGTCGTACCCGCCGCGATCTCGTCGGCGGCGCTCAAGTGCGCCGGGATCCCCACCACCGCGTCCATCTGGCCGGCGGCGGTGTGCGCCGCATCGAACAGGCCCCGGCGGGCCTTCAGTTCGAGGATCCGCAGCACCGACTCCTCGATCCGGGCCTGCGTCAGCTCGCCCGCCTCCACGGCCGCGAGCACGCTGCGGTGCGCGAGCCCCAGGTCCGGCGGGTTCAGCAGCTGGTCGCAGCCCGCCTTCAGCGCCAGGACCGGAACCCGGTCGTCCCCGTACTTCTGGCGGACCCCGGCCATGTCGAGGGCGTCGGTGACCACCACGCCCCGGAAGCCCAGGCGTTCGCGCAGGATGCCGGTCACGATCGGTCTCGAGAGGGTCGCCGGGTCCCCCGAAGGGTCGAGCGCGGGGAAGACGATGTGCGCCGTCATGACGGCGTCCACGCCCGCCTCCACCGCCGCCCGGAACGGCGGCTCGTCGAGCTCCTCCCACTGGGCCCGGCTGTGCCGCATCACCGGCAGCCCGACGTGGCTGTCGGTCTCGGTGTCCCCGTGGCCGGGGAAGTGCTTGGCGGTGGCGGCGACCCCGGCGCCCTGGTAGCCGCGGACCTGGGCGGCGACCAGGGCCGCCACCGCCTGCGGGTCGGCGCCGAAGGACCGTACGCCGATCACCGGGTTGGCCGGGTTGACGTTCACGTCGGCAACCGGCGCGTAGTCCTGCCGGATGCCCATCGCCGCCAGCTCGGCGCCCGCGATGCGCGCGGCGCGGCGGGCCTCGGCGGCGGCCGCGGAGTCGGAGCCGGTATCGGTACCACCCGTACCGCTACCCGTACCACTGCCCGTACCGCCCGCGCCGTGCCGCGCCCCCAGCGCCATCGCCCCCGGCAGCAGGGTCGCCGGCTTGCCGATGCGTGCGACCGCGCCGTGCTCCTGGTCGATGGACAGCATCAGCGGGATGCCGGAGCCGGTGCCTGCGGCCGCCCGCTGGAGGGCGGCCGACAGCTCGGCGATCTGCTGCGGGCCACGGGTGTTGTGGGCCCAGGAGAAGTAGATGATCCCGCCGAGGTGGTAGCGGGCGACCAGCTCCGCCGCCGTGCGCACCCCGAACAGCTTCAGGTTCTGCTCGGCATCCGCCGGGTCCGGCTCGGTCGCCGAATGGCCGTACGCGCGGGACACGAAGAGCTGCCCGACCTTCTCGGCCAGGCTCATCCCGGCCACCAGACGGCGCAGCGCCGCCCGGTCGGGGGCCCGGCCGGGCGGGCGGTCACCGGGGCGAGGATCGTCGGCGCCCGGATCGCCGCCCTCGCCGCCCGTGGCGCCGCCCACGGCGTACGAGGCCACCCCGGCGGCCGTGACGGCGGCCATGGCGGCCGCGGTGAGCAGGGATCTGCGGGACGCGTGGTACGACACGCGCCGGACCCTACTGCCGGGCCGCGCCCCCGGCGCCGCGGACACTCGCGAGGTCCCCCGGAAGGGGTGCCGCTTGGGCCCAGTGCTCCTGCAGGGTCCGCACGGCCTCGGTGATCGCCGGCCGGCGGGCCGCCCCCGTCCGCCACAGGGCGTACAACCTGCGTACGGGGCCGGGCTCCAGCGGGACGGCCACCGCGCCCGGCGGCAGCGCTCCGGTGCCCAGCCGGGGTACGACGGCCACCCCGAGACCGGCCGCGACCAGCGCGACGATGGTGTGGTTCTCCTCGGCCACGTGCGCGATGTCGGGCTCGAACCCGGCCGTGCGCAGCGTCCGCATCAGCCAGTCGTGGCAGACCCGGCCGGGCGGCTGGCAGACCCAGCGCTGGCCGCCGAGCTCGGCCCTGCGGATGACCGCCCGGGCCGTGAACGGGTGGTCGTGCGGCACCACCAGGTCGCAGGGGTCGTCCCCGATGACCGCCTGTTCGACGCCCTCCGGGGCCGGCAGCGGCGCGATGTCCCAGTCGTGGGCCACCGCCAGATCGGTGACCCCCCGGGCCACCAGGTCCACCGACAGATGGGGGTCGACCTCCGTGAGGCGCACGTCCAGCGCGGGATGCCGGCGCGCGAGATCGGCGAGCACCCCCGGCAGGAGCCCGCGCGCCGCCGAGGCGAAGGCGGCCACCGTCAGCAGCCCGCTCGGCTGCCCGCGCCGCTCCTCCAAGGTGGTCTCGGCGCGCTCCACGATCGCCAGCAACTCCCGGGCGGTCTCGGCGAGATGCCGGGCCTCCTCGGTGAGCGCGACCCCGCGTCCGCGCCGCTCCAGCAGCGTGGTCCGGGTCTCCCGCTCCAGTTTGGCGATCTGCTGGGACACGGCGGAGGGGGTGTAGCCGAGGGCGGCCGCCGCGCCCGCGACCGAGCCGTGGACGGAGACGGCGTGCAGGGCGCGCAGCCGGGAGAGGTCGAGCATGCGGCCCATCGTAGGCACCGCCGGACCATGCAGCACCCGTAAGCAATGCTTCATCCATCCCGGAAGAGATCCGCGCTGGTGCTACATGGTTGCGCCGCCGATGCTCGAAGCATGCGTCCCGTCCACACTGCACTCGCCGTACTCGTCGCCGCCGTATGGGGCTTCAACTTCGTCGTCATCGAGATCGGCCTCGGCCACTTCCCGCCGCTGCTCCTGTCCGCCCTGCGCTTCCTGGTCGCCGCGCTGCCCGCCGTGTTCTTCGTCGGCCGGCCCAAGACCGCCTGGAAGTGGATCATCGCGGTCGGAGTGGCCCTCGGCATCGCCAAGTTCGGCCTCCTGTTCACCGGCATGGCCGCGGGGATGCCGGCCGGACTGTCCTCCCTCGTGCTCCAGGTCCAGTCCGTCTTCACCGCCGTCCTCGCCTCGCTCGTACTGCGCGAGCGGCCCGGGCGGGTCCGGGTGGCCGGCATGGCGGTGGCTCTCGCGGGGATCGCCGTCGCCGCCGTGGACGGGGGCACCTCCGGGCCGGTGCTCGGGTTCACCCTGGTCGTCGCGGCCGCCGCCTGCTGGGGCGTGTCCAACGTGCTGACGCGGAAGGCGTCCCCGCCCGACGCGCTGAACTTCATGGTCTGGGTGTGCACCGTCCCGGTGCTGCCGCTGTTCGGGCTCTCGCTGCTGCTGGAGGGGCCCGAGCGGGACCTGGTCGCGCTGCGCGGGCTGGACTGGTCCGGGGTCGCGGTCATCGGGTACGTGGCCTGGGTGTCCACCGTGTTCGGCTTCGGCGCCTGGAACCACCTGCTGAAGCGCTACCCGGCCTCCTCGGTCGCGCCGTTCTCGCTGCTGGTTCCGGTGTTCGGGATGTCCTCGGCCGCGCTGGTCCTCGGCGAGGGCATCTCGGGGCTGCGCTGGGTGGCGGCGCTGCTGCTGGTCGGCGGGGTGGGCATGACCTCGCTGGCTCCCGTCCGGGCGGGAACCCGTACGAAGGGCGGCGGCGCGACGGCGGGCGGTACCACGGCAGACGGCGCCACGGCGGCGGTCAGTGCGGGGAGTCCTCCTGCAACGGCAGCCGCCAGTCCTGCCCCGTGAGCGTGACGCCGTACGAGCGGTGCGGGCGCTCGGCGACCAGGGTGAACCCGGCGCGCTCGTAGAGGGAACGGGCCGAGGTCAGCACGTCGTTGGTCCACAGCACCAGCTCGCGGTAGCCGACCGAGCGGGCGAACGCGACGACGGTGTCGACGAGGAGGGACCCGATGCCGTGGCCCCGCCCCTCCGGCTCGACGAGCAGCAGTCTCAGCCGCGCCGTCCCGGGCGGGCCGTCCTCGCGGACGCACATCACGGAGCCGACCGGGCGGCCGTTCAGCTCGGCGATCCAGACCCGCTCCAGATACGGGTCGTGGTCCTCGGCGAAGTCCGCGACGATCCGGGCCACCAGGCCCTCGAAGTCCGTGTTCCAGCCGTACTCGGCGGCGTACAGCGCGCCGTGCCGCTGCACGATCCAGCCCAGCTCCCCGGGCTCGGGGTCCCGCAGCCGTACCGCTGCGGCGGAGTTGTCAGCAGGGGGCTCCATGGCGCCCCAGGGTAGCGGGCTACCTCTTCCCGCCGCCCAGGATCTGGCCCAGCAGGTCGCCGAGTCCGCCGCCTTCCGCCGGAGCGGCTCCCGGCGCGGCCCCGGGTGCCGGGGCTCCGGCGGCGCCCTTGCGGGCGGCCGCGCGCTTGGCGAAGACCGTCAGCAGCACCGGGATGAGCAGTTCGATGACGCGGCTGACGGTGGCCGGGGGGATGCCGGTCTTCTTGGAGACCGCCGCCGCGACCGGCTTGCCCACCTTCGCGAGCACCCCGGCCATCAGGCCGCCGCCCAGCAGCCCGCCGCCGAGCGTGGCCACACCCTTCAGCGGGGGCTCGGCGACCTCGGCGAAGGCCTGGCGGACCTCGTCGTCGTCGGAGGCGTCCGCGGCGTCGGCCTTCTCCTGGAGGCCGCCCGCCATGGCGTCGGCCGTGGTCGCGACGGTCTCGCGGGCGCCCGCCGCGTCGGTGCCGAGCAGGCCGGCGATCTCGGTCAGCCCGCCGGGGCCCAGCTCGCCGAGCACGTCATCCTGGAATGAAGATTCGCTCATGCCGGAAACGCTACTTCTGTGGTGATTCAAGGGCACCTCGGATCCCCGCCGGAGGGCCCGTGAGTAATGGAAACGTAAAGTTCCGATTCCGTGTGCAACCCCCGGGCGGGACAGCGGGTCGTATGGTGCGTCGGCACTTCCGGGGAGGGATCTGGGGGGATCGGGAAGTCCGACACGGGAGGGGTAACCGTGAGGGGGTCCGGCCGCGAGGCCGGACCCCCTTCTGGGTCGTACCGGGTTGTCCACAGGCGTGACGGGCTGTCGGCGGGGGGCGGTAGTTTCCTTGCCATGGCAACCAACGGGGCGGTGCAACTGGCGGTGGTCGAGGGGGTGCTCGAGCGCATCACCTACGCCAACGAGGAGAGCGGGTACACGGTCGCCCGGGTCGACACCGGCCGCGGCAGCGGGGACCTGCTCACGGTCGTCGGCTCCCTGCTCGGGGCCCAGCCCGGCGAATCGCTGCGCATGGAGGGCCGCTGGGGCTCCCACCCGCAGTACGGCAAGCAGTTCACGGTCGAGAACTACCGCACCGTGCTCCCCGCGACCATCCAGGGCATACGCCGCTACCTCGGCTCCGGCCTGATCAAGGGCATCGGCCCGAAGATCGCCGACCGGATCGTGGAGCACTTCGGCACCGACACCCTCGACGTCATCGAGGCCGAGCCGAAGCGGCTGATCGAGGTGCCCGGGCTCGGCCCCAAGCGGACCAAGCTGATCGGCGCCGCGTGGGAGGAGCAGAAGGCGATCAAGGAGGTCATGGTCTTCCTCCAGGGCGTCGGAGTCTCCACCTCCATCGCGGTCCGGATCTACAAGAAGTACGCCGACGCCTCCATCTCGGTGGTCAAGAACCAGCCGTACCGGCTCGCCGCCGACGTGTGGGGCATCGGCTTCCTCACCGCCGACCGGATCGCCCAGGCCGTCGGCATACCGCACGACAGCCCCGAGCGGGTCAAGGCCGGGCTCCAGTACGCCCTGTCCCAATCCACGGACCAGGGGCACTGCTTCCTGCCCGAGGAGCGGCTGATCGCCGACGGGGTCAAGCTGCTCCAGGTGGACACCGGGCTGGTCATCGAATGCCTGGCCGAGCTCGCCGCCGACCCGGAGGGCGTCGTACGGGAATCCGTGCCGGATCCGCAGGGCGGGCCGGACCCGCTGACCGCGGTGTACCTGGTGCCCTTCCACCGCGCCGAGCTCTCGCTGGTGGGGCAGGTGCGGCGGCTCCTGGGCGCCGAGGACGACCGGATGCCGGGCTTCCAGGACGTGGACTGGGACAAGGCCCTGGGCTGGCTGGCCGGGCGCACCGGGGCCAAGCTGGCCCCCGAGCAGCGGGACGCCGTCAGGCTGGCGCTGACCCACAGAGTGGCCGTCCTCACCGGCGGGCCGGGCTGCGGCAAGTCCTTCACCGTGCGCTCGATCGTGGAGCTGGCCCGTGCCAAGAAGGCCAAGGTGGTGCTGGCCGCGCCCACCGGCCGGGCCGCGAAACGGCTCGCGGAGCTCACCGGGGCCGAGGCCTCCACCGTGCACCGGCTGCTGGAGCTCAGGCCGGGCGGGGATGCGGCGTACGACCGGGAGCGTCCGCTGGACGCGGACCTGGTGGTCGTCGACGAGGCCTCGATGCTGGACCTGCTGCTGGCGAACAAGCTGGTCAAGGCGGTGGCACCGGGCGCGCACCTGCTGCTGGTCGGGGACGTGGACCAGCTGCCCTCGGTCGGCGCCGGGGAGGTGCTGCGGGACCTGTTGGCCGAGGGGGGGCCGGTGCCCGCGGTCCGGCTGACCCGGATCTTCCGGCAGGCCCAGCAGTCGGGTGTGGTCACCAACGCCCACCGGATCAACACGGGACTGCCGCCGCTCACCGACGGGCTGCCGGACTTCTTCCTGTTCCCGGAGGAGGACACCGAGGAGGCCGGGCGGCTCGCCGTGGACGTGGCGGCCCGGAGGATCCCGGCCAGGTTCGGGCTGGACCCGCGCCGCGACATCCAGGTGCTCGCGCCCATGCACCGAGGCCCGGCCGGCGCCGGAAACCTCAACGGCCTGCTCCAGCAGGCCATCACGCCGGCCCGGCCGAACCTGCCCGAGAAGCGGTTCGGCGGCCGGGTCTTCCGGGTCGGCGACAAGGTCACCCAGATCCGGAACAACTACGAGAAGGGCGCCAACGGCGTCTTCAACGGAACGGTCGGCGTGGTCACCGCCCTCGACGTGGACGAACAGCGGCTGACGGTGCGGACGGAGGAGGACGAGGAGGTCGGCTACGAGTTCGCCGAACTGGACGAGCTGGCGCACGCGTACGCCGTCACCATCCACCGCTCCCAGGGGAGTGAATATCCGGCCGTGGTGATCCCGGTCACCACCGGGGCTTGGATGATGCTCCAGCGCAACTTGCTCTACACGGCGGTGACCAGGGCGAAGAAACTCGTCGTGCTGGTCGGGTCCCGCAAGGCCCTCGGCCAGGCTGTGCGTACCGTTTCTGCAGGCAGGAGGTACACGGCGGTCGCGCCCAGGCTGTCCGGACGGATACCGGTGGGAAACATCACCTAAATGATCGATCATTTGGGGTTCCGGCACCGGCGTGGAGGGGGCAGGATGAGCAGGCTGAAGGCACTCAGTGCCGTCAAAAAGACCAAAGGCCGACCCCGAGTGCACTCTCCTGCGCCAAATGGGGGAAGGTAGAGGCAGTCAGGGCACCTCGAAGAAGAGGCACTACGTCGGTGAGGGATGACGTGAGCGACAACTCTGTAGTACTCCGGTACGCGGACGGTGAATACACCTACCCGGTGGTCGAAAGCACCGTCGGTGACCAGGGCTTCGACATCTCGAAGCTGAGGGCCCAGACCGGGCTCGTCACCTTGGACAGCGGATACGGCAACACCGCCGCCTACAAGTCCGCGATCACCTACCTCGACGGTGAGCAGGGAATCCTGCGCTACCGCGGTTACCCGATCGAGCAGCTGGCCGAGCGTTCGACCTTCATCGAGGTCGCGTACCTGCTGATCAACGGTGAGCTGCCGACCGTCGACCAGCTCGCGTCGTTCCGCAACGAGATCACCCAGCACACGCTGCTGCACGAGGACGTCAAGCGGTTCTACGACGGCTTCCCGCGCGACGCGCACCCGATGGCGATGCTGTCGTCCGTGGTCAGCGCGCTGTCCACGTTCTACCAGGACAGCCACAACCCGTTCGACGAGAAGCAGCGCAACCTGTCGACGATCCGGCTGCTGGCCAAGCTGCCGACGATCGCGGCGTACGCGTACAAGAAGTCGGTCGGCCACCCGGTGGTCTACCCGCGCAACGACCTCGGCTACGTCGAGAACTTCCTGCGCATGACCTTCTCCGTGCCGGCCCAGGAGTACGACCTGGACCCGGTCGTGGTCTCGGCGCTCGACAAGCTGCTGATCCTGCACGCGGACCACGAGCAGAACTGCTCGACGTCCACCGTGCGCCTGGTCGGCTCCTCGCAGGCGAACATGTTCGCCTCGATCTCCGCCGGCATCTCGGCCCTGTGGGGTCCGCTGCACGGTGGCGCCAACCAGTCGGTTCTGGAGATGCTCGAGGGCATCAAGAACGACGGCGGCGACGTCGACGCCTTCATCCGCAAGGTGAAGAACAAGGAAGACGGCGTCCGCCTCATGGGCTTCGGGCACCGCGTCTACAAGAGCTTCGACCCCCGGGCGAAGATCATCAAGGCGGCGGCGCACGACGTCCTCTCGGCGCTCGGCAAGAGCGACGAGCTGCTCGACATCGCGCTCAAGCTGGAAGAGCACGCGCTGGCCGACGAGTACTTCGTCTCGCGCAACCTCTACCCGAACGTGGACTTCTACACCGGCCTGATCTACCGGGCCATGGGCTTCCCGACCGAGATGTTCACCGTGCTCTTCGCGCTCGGCCGCCTTCCCGGCTGGATCGCCCAGTGGCACGAGATGATCAAGGAGCCGGGTTCCCGCATCGGCCGTCCGCGCCAGATCTACACCGGCGAGGTCCTGCGCGACTTCGTCCCGGTCGAGGCCCGCTGACCCGAGGTACCTCGAGCAAGCGAAAGCGCCCCGCCGTCGATCCCCCCACGGGTCGACGGTCGGGGCGCTTTCCTTTCCCCGGAACGGATTCCCCCCACGGGATCCGAGCCGGGGCGTCGGCGAGGAGCGCACGCGTGGTGCGCTCCGGTGGGTGTCTGCCGGGACCCGTACGGGTCGGGAGGGCCGCTCAAAGCACCCCGTTGAGCACGCGTCCCGGCCGGCTGATGCCCCGGACGTCCCCCAAGACCCCCGTGAACGTCCCCCAAGACGTTCCCGGCATCGCCCCATTAGACCCACTGCAGTGCCAGATGGTTACGTTGCAATCACTGTGATCTGCGTCTCCTGTGAAGGAAGTGTGCGCGCAGTGGGGAGAAGATCCACTAGCGGAAGGATCGCAACCGGAGGCTGTTGCTCACCACGAAAACGGAGGAGAACGCCATCGCTGCCCCCGCAATCATCGGATTGAGCAGGCCGGCGGCCGCGAGCGGCAAGGCCGCCACGTTGTAGCCGAACGCCCAGAACAGGTTGCCCTTGATCGTGGCCAGGGTCCGCCGGGAGAGCCGGATCGCGTCCGCCGCCACCCGCAGGTCCCCCCGTACGAGGGTCAGGTCGCCCGCCTCGATCGCGGCGTCGGTGCCGGTGCCCATGGCCAGGCCCAGGTCCGCCTGTGCCAGCGCTGCCGCGTCGTTGACCCCGTCGCCCACCATGGCGACCGTACGGCCCTGCGCCTGGAGCCGGCGCACGACGTCCACCTTGTCCTGCGGGAGCACCTCGGCGATCACCTCGTCGATGCCCACCTCGCGGGCCACCGTCTCGGCCACGGCCTTGTTGTCGCCGGTCAGCAGTACGGGGGCCAGGCCCAGCGCCCGCAGCCGGGACACCGCCTCGGCGCTGGTCTCCTTGACCGCGTCGGCCACGGTCAGGACCCCGCGCGCCGCCCCGTCCCAGGCCACCAGGACGGCGGTGCTGCCCGCGGCCTCGGCGGCCGCCCTGGCCTCGGCGAGGCCGGCGGGCAGGGTGATCGACCAGTCGGCCAGCAGGCGTTCGCGGCCCACCAGGACGGCGTGCCCGTCGACCACGCCCTGGACCCCGAGCCCGGCGAGGGCCTCGAAGGACTCCGGTGCCGGCAGGGAGCCGGCCCTCTCGGCGGCGCCGGTGGCGATGGCCCGGGCGATCGGGTGCTCGGAGGCGTGCTCCAGCGAGCCCGCGAGGCGCAGCAGTTCGCGCTCGTCCGTACCCGCGGCGGTGTGCACGCCGGACAGGGTCATCCGGCCGGTGGTGACCGTGCCGGTCTTGTCGAGGACGACCGTGTCGACGCGGCGGGTGGACTCCAGGACCTCGGGGCCCTTGATCAGGATGCCGAGCTGCGCGCCCCGCCCGGTCCCGACCATGAGCGCGGTCGGGGTGGCCAGGCCAAGGGCGCAGGGGCAGGCGATGATCAGGACGGCCACGGCGGCGGTGAAGGCGGCCGTGGGGTTGTCGGTGATCAGCAGCCAGGTGACCCAGGTGCCGAGCGCCAGCACCAGCACGACCGGTACGAAGACCCCGGAGATCCGGTCGGCGAGGCGCTGCACCTCGGCCTTGCCGTTCTGCGCCTCCTCGACGAGCCTGGCCATGCGGGCGAGCTGGGTGTCGGAGCCGATCCGCGCGGCCTCGACGACGAGACGGCCCGAGGTGTTGACGGTGGCGCCGGCGACGGAGTCGTCCACGCCGACCTCGACGGGGACGGACTCGCCGGTCAGCATCGAGGCGTCCACGGCGGAAGCGCCCTCGACGACCGTGCCGTCGGTGGCGATCTTCTCGCCGGGGCGCACGACGAAGCGGTCGCCGACGGCGAGCTGCGCCACGGGGATCCGTACCTCGCTGCCGCCGCGCAGGACGGCGACGTCCTTGGCGCCCAGCTCCAGCAGGGCCTTGAGCGCGGCGCCCGCCTTGCGCTTGGAGCGGGCCTCCAGGTAGCGGCCGAGCAGGATGAAGGTGACGACGCCGGCGGCGACCTCGAGGTAGATCGCGGAGGAGCCGTCCGTACGCGAGATCGTGCCCCCTTGAGCTGTGAAGAGGGCGAAGCCGTGCCGCATGCCCGGCATCCCGGCGTGGCCGAAGAACAGGGCCCACAGCGACCAGGCGAAGGCGGCGAGCGTGCCGACCGAGACCAGGGTGTCCATGGTGGCCGCGCCGTGCCGGGCGTTGGTCCAGGCGGCCTTGTGGAAGGGGAGGCCGCCCCAGACCACGACGGGGGCGGCCAGGGTCAGCGAGAGCCACTGCCAGTTGTCGAACTGGAGGGCAGGGATCATCGAGAGCAGCACGACGGGCAGGGCCAGCACGGCGGAGACCAGCAGTCGCTGGCGCAGCGCGGCCAGTTCGGGGTCGCGGGGGGCCCCGGCCTGCGCGGCCTCGGGGGCCTCTGCTCGCGGTTCCGGTTCCGGCGGCGGGGGTTCCTCGGCCGTGTACCCGGTCTTGACGACGGTCGCGATCAGGTCGGTGACCTGGACTCCGCCGCCGTACGAGACACGGGCCTTCTCGGTGGCGTAGTTCACCGTGGCGGTGACCCCGTCCATCCGGTTCAGCTTCTTCTCGATGCGGGCGGCGCAGGAGGCGCAGGTCATCCCGCCGATGCTCAGCTCGACCTCGGCGGCTCCGGCCGCCGCTATGGGCCCGTCGTGCACTGTGCTGCTGCTCATGTCCGGCTCCAGGGGGAGGGCCGGGTCGTACGGAACCAGTATGAGCTGGCCGGCACGACCCGGCGGGGTACTGCGGAGGAGAGGGTGCTCAGGCGGCTCGGCCGGCGAACTCGTACCCGGCCTCGTCCACGGCGGCGCGGACGTCCTCGTCGGCGAGCGCGGCGGCGGAGACCACGGTGACCTCGCCGGTCGCGGCGACGGCCTTGACCGAGCTGACGCCCGGCAGGGCGGAGATCTCGGTGGTCACCGCGCCCTCGCAGTGCCCGCAGGTCATGCCGGTCACCCGGTAGACGGTGGTGGTCTGGGTGTCCGTCTCGGCGGTCATGTCGTTCTCCTCTTCAAGGGCGTTTCCGGTCGCCGGGGCCGGCGGTTTCGCTTTACCGTCCTCCCGACTCTTGGAGACTATACCCCTAGGGGGTATCAATGCGAGCGTTCGGCGCCACTTCCGGCCCGGTTCCGGATGTACGTCAGTGCGCGCGGGACGACGTGGTCATCGGCTCCAGGTAGCGCAGCAGTACGGTCTTCAGCTCGGCGACGTACGCGGCCCGCTCGGCGCCCTCGCTCGCCAGGATCAGGTCGAGCGACGCCTTGAAGATGCCCAGGATCATGTTGGAGACGTGGGTGATCTCGTCGGGCGTGCCGTCCGGGCAGAAGCTGCGCAGGATGCCCTGGACCCGGGTCAGCAGCCCGGAGTGCAGCTCCTCGTGCTCCTGGGTGATGCCGGGGATGCCGGAGCCGTGCATGAGGGCCCAGAACGCCGGGTTCTCGCAGTTGAAGGCGATGACCGGGTCCAGGACGGCGTCGAGCAGCTCGGGCAGGGGCCTGTCCAGGTTCTCGGGGAGGAAGGCCTGGCCGTGCATCTCGTGGGCGCGCCGGAGCAGCTGGCCGCCCAGCTCGATGGCGATGGCCTCCTTGTTCGGGAAGAACTGGTAGAGCGTGCCCGGCGAGACCTCGGCCTCGCGGGCGATCGCGTTGGTGCTGGCCGCGGCGTAGCCGGTGCGGCAGAACACGCTGGCGGCGGCCGCCAGGAGCTGGGCGATCCGGCGCTCCCCGCGGGCCTGGCGCCGGGGCGCGGCAGCCTTCTTCGTGGCCTTCGGGGCCTTTGTGGCGGTTTCGACCTGCGGCCTCTCCGGCATGTCACGTCCTTTGCTTCCCGTGGGTGATTGACAAACGCGAGAGGGCGCTCGCATTCTTGGAAAACGCGAGCGACTGCTCGTGTTTGCCAGTCTAAGTTGCCTGGCAATCACGGTGAAGGGGACACCGAGTCATGTCCGAAGTCAAAAAACCGCCGTCGCCAGGGGAGAGCGGACGGTGGACCCGGATCGTCACGGCCAGGCCGCGGCTCTCGCTGCTGCTCGCCCTCGTGGTCACGGCACTGGCCGTCCTCGCGGGCGGCGGCGTCGCCGACCGGATGGGCAGCGGCGGCTGGGAGGACCCGGACGCCCGGTCCACCTATGCCGCCAAGGTCCTGGAGCGCGAGTTCCCCGGCTCCCAGCCCAACCTGCTCCTGCTGGTGGACGCCGGCACCGGCACCGGCACCGGCACCGGCACCGGCACCGGGGCCGGCGCGAGGGCGGGGGCGGCCGAGGTGGACGATCCCGCCGTCGCCGCCGAGGCCGAGCGGCTGACCGCGCAACTCGCCTCCGAGCAGGGGGTGGCCGGGGTCGGCTCGTACTGGCGCACGCACCTGCCCGCGCTGCGCTCCGAGGACGGCAGGCAGGCCCTGATCGCCGCCCGGGTGCTCGGCGACGAGAAGACCCGCGCCGCGGTGCTGGAGCGGATCGCCCCGCGCTACCGGGGCGAGCACGGGCCGGTGCAGGTCTCGCTCGGGGGGCCCGTCGCCGTCCAGCGCGAGGTGACCACCACCATCCAGGAGGACCTGCTGCGGGCCGAGGTGATCGCCCTGCCGGTGACCCTCGTCCTGCTCGTCATCGTCTTCGGCAGTGCCGTCGCCGCGCTGCTGCCGCTGGGCGTGGGCATCGTCGCCATCCTCGGCACCAACGCCGTGCTGCGCGGCCTCACCGAGTTCACCGACGTCTCCGTCTTCGCCCAGAACCTGACCACCGCGCTCGGCCTCGGACTCGCCATCGACTACGCCCTGTTCATCGTGCGGAGGTTCCGCGAGGAGCTGGCGGCCGGGCGGGATCCGGTGGCAGCCGTCGGGGCCACGCTGCGGACCGCCGGGCGCACGGTGCTGTTCTCGGCGCTGACCGTGGCCGTCTCGCTCTCGGCGATGCTGTTCTTCCCGATGTACTTCCTGCGGTCCTTCGCCTACTCCGGGGTCGCGGTGGTCCTGCTCGCGGCGGCCGCCGCCCTGATCCTGCTGCCGGCGGCGCTGGTGCTGCTCGGGGAGCGGGTCAACTCCCTCGACATGCGGCGGCTGTGGCGGCGCAGGCGCGGACGGGCCGCTGCGGGGGCGCCGGGCACGAACGCCGAGGCCGGTCGGGGCTGGGCGCGGGCGACCGCGCTGGTGATGCGCCGGGCCCCCGTGTTCGCCATCGCCACCACGGCCGGGCTGCTCCTCCTCGGACTGCCCTTCCTCGGGGTGAAGTTCGGCACCGTGGACGACCGGCAGCTGCCGGAGACCGCCTCGTCCCACTTGGTCCAGCAGCAGATCCGCGACGGCTTCCCGGGCAGCCCCGGCGCCGGGCTGACCGTGCTGGCCGAGGGCGCGGCCGGTCCCGCGGACCTCGCCGCCTACCGGGACCGGCTGGCGGCGCTGCCCGGGGTGCGGGTGGCCGGGCCGGTGAGCTCCGAGGCCCGGCCGGGGTACGCGTACTTCTCGGTGGCCACCGAGGGCGAGGCGGTGGGGCAGCGGGCCCAGGACCTCGTCGGCGAGGTGCGCAAGGTGGACGCGCCCTTCGACACCTCGGTGACAGGGCAGGCGGCGGTGCTCGTGGACGCCCAGAAGGCGATAGCGCAGAAGCTGCCCGCCGCCCTGGCGCTGGTGGTCCTGGCCACGCTGCTGCTGGTCTTCCTGCTCACCGGGAGCGTGCTGATACCCGTCCAGGCGGTGCTGCTCAACGCGCTGAGCCTGACGGCGATGTTCGGGGCGGTGGTGTGGGTCTTCCAGGACGGAAACCTGTCCGGACTGCTCTCCTTCACCTCCACCGGGGACATCGAGACCACCCTGCCCGTCCTGATGTTCTGCATCGCCTTCGGACTCTCCATGGACTACGGGGTGTTCCTCATATCCCGCATCAAGGAGGAGTACGAGCGGACCGGGGACCACGAGGGGGCGGTCCGCACCGGACTGGTCCGCACGGGCGGGCTGATCACCGCGGCGGCCGTGATCCTGGCGGTGGTCATGGTGGCCATCGGCAGCTCCCGGGTGACCAACACCAAGATGCTGGGGCTCGGGATCGCACTGGCCGTGCTGATGGACGCACTGGTCGTACGGAGCCTCCTGGTTCCGGCGGTCATGAAGCTGACGGGGAAGGCCACCTGGTGGGCGCCGGGCCCGCTGCGGCGACTGCACGACCGGTTCGGGCTGAGCGAGGGGGAGTCCGAGCCGGGAGCGCTGCCGCAGGTGCCGGGGGAGGCACCGGAGCCGGACCGGATACCCGCGGGAAGCCGCTAGGGGGCGATGGGGGCCGGTGGGGGGCCGGTGGGGGGAGCCGCCGCGGCTGGGGGCGGCTCCCCCCTGTGGACGGGGCCCCGGCGGTCCCGTCCGCAGGGCCCCGAGCGTGGGGGTCAGTCCTCGCGGCGGCCCCGGTTGCCGGGGCGGCGGGCCACCCAGGCGCGGATGGTGTCGGCGTACCAGTAGGGCTTGCCGCCTTCCACGTGGTCGGGAGCGGGGAGCAGGCCGTGCTTGCGGTACGAGCGCACCGTGTCCGGCTGGACCCGGATGTGGGCGGCGATCTCCTTGTACGACCACAGCTGTCGGTCGCTCATCGACGACACCTCCTTGTCCACGCCGCGGGGCCGGCCTGGAGGCCGTCGGGGGAGCCGACGCGTGGACACAGACGATCAGTCAGGTTGTGCCCGGACAACGACGGAGGGTGAAGGCGGGGGAGGGGCTGTTGAGTTGCTGTGACGGAAAACCCGCGTCATGCGGATATACGTGACACAAGGGCGACGCCTGTGACAGATGCGGCACAACGGATAGGAGGCGAGCGGCGAACGGGGAGCGGGGCGGGAGGGCGGCTCAGCGGTACAGGGCCGGCCGTTCCACCAGCTCCACCGGGGTCCGTACGCCGCTGTGCGCGGCAGTGAGCCCCGCTGCGGAGACCGCGGCCGCCGCGTAGCCGTCCCAGGCATCGGGCCCGGCCACCCGACCCTGCGCGGCCGCGGCCACCCAGCGCCGCAGCTGGCGGTCGTACGCGTCGGCGAAGCGCACGGTGAAGTCCTGCGGGATCTCCCCGTAGCTGCGGCCCGCGGACCGGACGACCATCGCCTGCCCCTCGCCGATCTGGGCGCTGCCCGCCTCGCCGACCGCCTCGCAGCGCACCTCGTAGCCGAAGCCACAGTTGACGAAGATCTCCACGTCCACGATCGCCCCGCCCGAGGTCTCCAGCAGCACCAGCCGGGGGTCGCGCAGCCCCTCGGGGGCCGCCGCGGTGGGCGCCGGGGAGAGCACGGACACCGCCGTGATCTCCTGCCCGAGCAGCCAGCGCGCCGCGTCGACCTCGTGCACGACGGAGTCGCTGATCAGCATGTCGCTGGTGAAGAACGACGGCGAGGAGGCATTGCGGTGCCGGCAGTGCAGGAACAGCGGTCGGCCGATCCCGCCCGCGTCCAGCAGCTCCTTGAGCCGCTCGTACTCCGCGTCGAACCGCCGCATGAACCCCACCTGCACCAGGCGCCGGCCCAGCCGCTGCTCGGCCTCCATCACCCGCAGCGCCCCCGCCGGATCCGGGGTCAGCGGCTTCTCGCACAGCACCGGCAGCTCCCGCTCCAGGGCCTGCAGGATCGCCTCCTCGTGGGCGGGCCCCGGAGAAGCGATCAGCACGGCCTGCACCCCGGGTGCGGCTATCGCCGCCGCCGGATCCGTGTGCGCGCTCGCGCCGTCCAGCCCCGCCGCGACCGCCTTGACCCGGTCGCCGTCCGGGTCGGCCACGGCCACCACCCGGGCCCCGCCCACCGTCCGCCCGATCCGGCGGACGTGGTCGGCGCCCATCTTCCCCGTCCCGATGACGGCGATGCCCAGCGTGCTCATGTTCGTATCCCTCCAAATGGTCAGCGGGCGCCGCAGGAGCGCAGGTAGGCGCGGGTGCGGCGGGCGATCGGCAGCGGCCGGTCGGGCGGGCACGGGTACATGTCCTGCTCCACGATCGCGAAGAGGTCCACGCCGAGCCGCTGGGCGGCCGCGAGTACGGGTTCCAGTGCGGGCACCCCGGACGGCGGCTCGCACATCACCCCGCGGGCCACGGCCGGTCCGAAGGGCAGTTGTTCCGCGACGACTTCGGCGAGGATCCGCGGGTCTACCTGCTTGAGGTGGAGGTAGCCGATCCGCTCGGCGAACGTCTCGACGGCCTGGACGCTGTCGCCGCCGCAGTAGGCGTAGTGCCCGGTGTCCAGGCACAGGGAGACCAGGTCCGGATCGGTGGCGTCCAGGAAACGGGCCACGTTCTCCGGGGTGTCGATGTGCGTGTCCGCATGCGGATGGACGACGATCCGCAGCCCGTACCGGTCCTGCACCTCCCGGCCCAGGCGCTCGGTCTGCGTGGCCAGTTCACGCCATTGCGCGGGCGTGAGCGTGCGGTCCTCCAGCACCTCGCCGGTCTTGTCGTCCCGCCAGAACGAGGGAATGACGACGAGGTGGCCCGCGCCCGTGGCCTGCGTGAGCGCCGCGATCCGCGACACGTGCTCCCAGGTGTCCGCCCAGACGGCGGGCCCGTGATGGAGTCCCGTGAAGACGGTGCCGGCGCTGACGCGCAGGCCCCGTTTGGCGGTCTCCTCGGCAAGGCGGGCGGGGTCGGTGGGGAGATAGCCGTACGGGCCGAGCTCGATCCACTCGTATCCGGAGTCGGCGACCTCGTCGAGGAACCGGTCCCACGGGGTCTGCAGGGGATCGTCGGGGAACCAGACACCCCAGGAGTCCGGAGCCGAACCGATGCGGATACGGGTCAACGCGGGCGGGGAGGACGTCATGACGGCCACCTTAGGGTGCAAGACGACTGGGAGGACTGCCTGTGACCACCGCGGACGATGTCGCGTTCGACCTGATCACGATGGGGCGCATCGGGGTGGATCTCTACCCGCTGAGAACGGGCGTACCGCTGGCGGAGGCGGACACCTTCGGGAAGTTCCTGGGCGGCTCGCCCACCAACGTCGCCGTCGCGGCGGCCCGGCTGGGCCGTCGGGTGGCGGTGATCACCAAGACCGGAGCGGATCCCTTCGGGGCCTACCTGCGGGCCGAACTGCGCGGGTTCGGGGTGGACGACCGGTGGGTGGGGGAGGCGGCGCGCTATCCGACCCCGATCACGTTCTGCGAGATCTTCCCGCCGGACGATTTCCCCCTCTACTTCTACCGGCTGCCGAAGGCCCCCGACCTGGAGATCGAACCGGCCGAGCTGGACCTGGCGGCGGTGCGGGCCGCCCGGGTGTTCTGGATGACGGGGACCGGCCTGAGCGTGCAGCCGAGCCGTTCCGCCACCCTGGCCGCGCTGGAAGCCCGCGCGAAATCCGGGATCACGGTCTTCGACCTCGACTGGAGGCCGATGCTGTGGGAGGGCGAACCGGGGGACGCGTACGCGCAGGCGCTCGGCCTCGCCACGGTGGCGGTCGGCAACGCGCAGGAGTGCGCGATCGCGACGGGCGAGTCCGAACCGCGGGCCGCGGCCCGGGCGCTGCTGGCGGCCGGGGTGGAACTGGCGGTGGTGAAACGGGGACCGGACGGGGTACTGGCGATGCGGCGGGACGGAACGGTGGTGGAGGCCGCGCCGGTGCCGGTGGAGGTGGTGAACGGGCTGGGCGCGGGGGACGCGTTCGGCGGGGCGCTGTGCCACGGGCTGCTGGCGGGCTGGGACTTGGCGCGGGTGATCCGATACGCCAATGCAGCGGGGGCGATCGTGGCGTCACGGCTGGCGTGCTCGGTGGCGATGCCGTACGCGAAGGAAGTGGAGGAGGTGCTGGAGCCGTGACGGTGACTGCGTCGCACGAGATGGCGTTCACCGCGCTGCGGGTACTGGAGCTCGCGCCGGGCGAGCGGTACGCGCACGCGTGCGGGGACCACGAGTGGATCGTCCTCCCGCTGGCCGGCAGCTGCACGATCCGCTGCGCGGAGCCTGTCCCCGCCCCGCCGGCGGTTGAGGCGCCGGGTCCGGGGCAGAGCCCCGGTTTCGGGAAGGGGCGGGGTGGGGGAGGGACTCCCGGAGGGCCACCGGCCTCGGTGTTC
Organism: Streptomyces sp. NPDC031132; assembly: GCF_055570595.1. Taxonomy (NCBI): domain Bacteria; kingdom Bacillati; phylum Actinomycetota; class Actinomycetes; order Kitasatosporales; family Streptomycetaceae; genus Streptomyces; species Streptomyces sp. NPDC031132. The sequence goes on along the minus strand of NZ_JBVIGX010000011.1, from coordinate 5,401 downwards.
GAACTGCGCGGGCGGGACAATGTGTTCAGCGGGCCGACCGACTTCGCGTACCTGCCCCGGGACGGGAACGGCGAGATCGGGTCCTCCGTCGGAGGGCGCTTCGCGCTGGTCGGGGCGCGGTGCGAGACCGTGCTGCCCGCCCGGTACGGGCCCGCCCGGGACGTTCCGGTGGAGATCCGCGGCGCCGGCCAGTGCTCCCGGCAGGTCAACAACTTCGCCGCCGCCGGCGTCTTCGACTGCGACCGCCTCATCGCCGTCGAGGTCCTCACCCCCGGCGGGAACTGGTCCTCGTACCCGCCCCACAAGCACGACGAGTTCCACCCCGGCCAGGAGTCCCGCCTTGAGGAGATCTACTACTTCGAGATCGCCCCGCACGGGGACACCCCCGGCCTCGGCTACCAGCGTGTCACCCCCTCCCCCGCGGGGAAGACCGACATCCTCACGGAGGTGAGGACCGGCGACGCGGTGCTCATCCCGGACGGCTGGCACGGGCCGTCCATCGCCGCGCCCGGGCACGACATGTACTACCTCAACGTCATGGCCGGGCCTCCGGGCCAGCCCCGGGAGTGGCTGATCCGCGACCACCCCGACCACGGCTGGATCCGGGACACCTGGACCGGCCAGGACACCGACCCCCGGCTGCCACTCCACCGACACCGAGCGGAGGACGAGACCCCATGAGGCTCACCGTCGCCCAGGCCCTCGTACGGTTCCTGGCCGCCCAGTACACCGAGCGCGACGGCCGCCGCGAGCGGCTGATCGCCGCCACCTGGGGGATCTTCGGGCACGGGAACGTCGCCGGCATCGGCCAGGCCCTCCTCGAGAGCGGCCCGCGGGAGATGCCCTTCCTCCAGGGGCGCAACGAGCAGGCCATGGTGCACGCCGCCGTCGGGTACGCCCGGCAGCGCGGGCGGCTCTCGGCCCACGCCGTCACCACCTCGATCGGGCCCGGCGCCACCAATCTGGTCACCGGGGCCGCCCTCGCCACCATCAACCGGATCCCCGTCCTCCTCCTGCCCGGCGACACCTTCGCCACCCGGCCCGCCGATCCCGTGCTGCAGCAGCTCGAGGTGCCCTACGCGGGGGACGTCTCCGTCAACGACACCCTGCGGCCCGTCTCCCGTCACTTCGACCGGATCACCCGGCCCGAGGCCCTGATCCCGGCCGCCCTGCAGGCCATGCGGGTGCTCACCGACCCCGTCCAGACCGGCGCGGTCACCCTGGCGCTGCCGCAGGACGTGCAGAGCGAGGCGTACGCGTGGCCGCCCGAGTTCTTCGCCGAGCGCGTGTGGGGCGTGCGCCGGCCCCGGCCCGACCGGGACGAGCTCGCGCAGGCCGCCGCGGCCGTACGGGGCTCCGCGCGCCCGCTGATCGTCGCCGGCGGCGGGATCCGGCACAGCGCGGCCCAGGCCGCACTGGCGGAGTTCGCCGAGGCGACCGGGATCCCGGTGGCCTCCACGCAGGCGGGCAAGGGGGCGCTCCCCTACGACCACCCCGCCGACGTCGGCGGCATCGGGCACACCGGGACCGCCACCGCCGACGAGCTGGCCCGCGGCGCCGACCTGATCATCGCCGCCGGGACCCGGCTCACCGACTTCACCACCGCCTCGGCGACCCTGTTCCAGAACCCCGCCGTCCGCTTCCTCGGGCTCAACCTCGACCCGTACGACGCCCACAAGCTCGCCGCCCGGCCGCTGGTCTGCGATGCGAGGGTCGGCCTGGAAGACCTCCGGGACGCGGCTGCCGGGTACCGCGTGGACCCCGCGTACGAGACGGCGTACAAAGAAAAGAAACGTAGCTGGGAGCAGCTGGTCGACCGGGCCTGCGCGGCCCCGGACGAGGACGCCGCCCCGACGCAGGCCCAGGTGCTCGGGCTGCTCGACGCCTTGGTCGGCCCCGACGACATCCTGATCAACGCCGCCGGCTCCCTGCCCGGTGACCTGCACAAGCTGTGGCGGGCCCGCTCGGTCGACCAGTACCACGTGGAGTACGGGTACTCCTGCATGGGCTACGAGATCCCGGCGGCGATCGGCGTCGCGCTCGCCGCCCCCGGCCGCCCCGTGTGGGCGCTGGTCGGCGACGGGACGTACCTGATGAACCCGACCGAGATCGTCACGGCCGTGCAGGAGGGCATCCCGATCAAGGTGGTGATCCTCGACAACCACGGCTACGCCTCCATCGGCGGCCTCTCCGGTGCCGTGGGCGGGGAGGGCTTCGGGACGGCGTACCGCTTCCGGGCGGACGACGGTGCGTACACCGGAGCGCCCCTGCCGGTGGACCTCGCGGCCAACGCAGCCTCCCTCGGGATGGCCGTGATCCGCACCCGCACCATCGGTGACCTGCGGAAAGCCCTCGCGGAAGCGCGTGAGGCGGACCGACCCACATGTGTCTACGCACAGACCCGAACACCCGACACTGTGTCGGGCCCGCCCCCGGCACAGGCGTGGTGGGATGTTCCTGTGGCCGAGACCGCGACCCGTGCGTCCGCGAACGCGGCCCGCGAAGAGTACGACCGGCAAGCCGCGCAGCGACGTCGCCATCTGTGAAGGAGCAAGGCAATGAAGACCGTCAACCACTGGATCGGTGGCAAGACCGTCGAGGGCGCGTCGGGCAACTACGGCCCGGTCACCGACCCGGCCACCGGCGAGGTCACCACGCAGGTCGCCCTGGCGTCGGCCGAAGAGGTCGACGCGGCCGTACGGGTCGCCCGGGAGGCCTTCCAGACCTGGGGCCAGTCCTCGCTGGCCGCCCGCACCAAGGTGCTGTTCGCCTACCGCGCCCTGCTGGACGCCAACCGCGACCTCATCGCCGAGCTGATCACCGCCGAGCACGGCAAGGTCCACTCGGACGCGCTGGGCGAGGTCGCGCGCGGCCTGGAGATCGTCGAGCTGGCCTGCGGGATCACCACGCAGCTCAAGGGCGAGCTGTCGACCTCCGTCTCCAACCGGGTCGACGTCTCCTCGATCCGCCAGCCGCTCGGCGTGGTCGCGGGCATCACCCCGTTCAACTTCCCGGCGATGGTGCCGATGTGGATGTTCCCGCTGGCCGTGGCCTGCGGAAACACCTTCATCCTCAAGCCGAGCGAGAAGGACCCGTCGGCCGCCAACAAGCTGGCCGAGCTGGCGTCCGAGGCCGGCCTGCCGGCCGGTGTGCTCAACGTCGTCCACGGTGACAAGGTCGCCGTCGACGCGCTGCTCGCCCACCCGGGCATCGCGGCCGTCTCCTTCGTCGGCTCCACGCCGATCGCCCGCCACATCCACACCACGGCTTCCGCGAACGGCAAGCGGGTCCAGGCGCTGGGCGGCGCCAAGAACCACATGCTGGTGCTGCCGGACGCCGACCTGGACGCGGCCGCCGACGCGGCGGTCTCGGCCGCCTACGGCTCGGCGGGCGAGCGCTGCATGGCGATCTCGGCGGTCGTCGCCGTCGGCTCCATCGGCGACGAGCTGGTCGAGAAGATCCGCGAGCGCGCCGAGAAGATCAAGATCGGCCCGGGCAACGACCCGACCTCCGAGATGGGCCCGCTGATCACCGCCGCCCACCGCGACAAGGTCGCCTCGTACGTGAAGGGCGCGGCCGACCAGGGCGCGGACGTGGTCCTGGACGGTACGGGTTACACGGTCGGCGGCTTCGAGAAGGGCCACTGGATCGGCCTGTCGCTGCTGGACAACGTGAAGACCGACTCGGACGCCTACCGCGACGAGATCTTCGGGCCGGTGCTGTGCGTGCTGCGCGCCGAGACCTACGAGGAGGGCGTGGCACTGATCAACGCCTCGCCGTTCGGCAACGGCACCGCGATCTTCACCCGTGACGGCGGCGCGGCCCGCCGCTTCCAGCTGGAGATCGAGGCGGGCATGGTCGGCGTCAACGTGCCGATCCCGGTGCCGGTGGGCTACCACTCCTTCGGCGGCTGGAAGGACTCGCTCTTCGGCGACCACCACATCTACGGGAACGACGGCATCCACTTCTACACCCGCGGCAAGGTCGTCACGACCCGCTGGCCGGACCCGTCCGAGGCCCCGGCGGGCGTGGACCTGGGCTTCCCCCGCAACCACTGACGGCGACCGCGCGCCGCAGGGCGCGTAGGACCGCAGGACCCGCTCGCCCCCCGCACCCCTCCCGCGGGGGGCGAGCTCCGTTTCCGATCCGGTGCCCGGTCGCTCGGCCCAGTGCGGAGGCCGGATGCCGTCACCGGGGGGACGCCCTTGCCCGTCAGTGCGTTGCCGCCAAGTCCGGTGCGGGTTCGGCCTGTTCCGCAGGGGACCGGCGGCGGCGCCGAAGCACCCAGGCGGTGAGCGCGGCGCCCGCCAGGACCAGCAGGGCGCCGGCGGCGGGCCACGGCACGGCGACGAACTCCGCCTCGGATGCCGAGGCGAGGTCCGGATAGGCGCTCGCCCCCGCCGAGATCCGTACGGTGACCCAGTCCGACTGCGGCGCGTCCGCCCACGGTTCGGTCAGCTCGATCCGCTGGCCGGGCAGCAGCACCAGCTTCAGCTCGCGGGCCGGCCGGTCGAGCACCGTGCGGCCGAACAGCCCCTCGGCGGACACCGCCACCTTGGGCTCGACGACCACGTTGCCCCGGTTGACCAGCGTGTACGAGACCGTGGCGCGGGCTTCCTTGACCCACGGCAGAAGCGGCGCGGACCGGCTGACCTTCACGTTCTCCACGCTCAGCCCCGGTGTCACCGGCCCCGGCACCCGGAAGTACAGCCGTGAGCCGACCTGCCGCTTCACCCCGACCTGGACCTTGCCCTCCTGCCGGATGCCCTCCACGGCGGTGTTGAGGGCGACGATCCCGCCGACGTGGTCGCCGGGCGTCGCGTCCTCGGGCACCTTCACCGTGAACGGGATGTCCTTGCGGCCCTTGGGCGGCACGGTCACGGGCGTCGCCGTCTCGGGCGGCAGCGCCATCCACGTGCCCACGTCCTTGGGCTTCCGGTCTACCGGCAGCAGGGCGAAGGCGCCGCCGGCCGGGGTGTTCACGGCGTCGGTGGCGAAGATCTGGAAGGTCAGCTCCTTGTCGGAGGAGTTCAGGATCGTCACGCTGTCGCCGACGGTGGTCCCGGCCGCCCCCTGGTGGAAGAAGTACGCGCGGTCGGTCATCGCGGCGCCCGCCGGGGGAGTCGGGAACACCCCCCAGGTGCCGTTGTCCGCGGCCGTCGCCGTCGCGGCGGGCAGGAGCAGGCCCGCGACCAGCAGCAACAGCGCGAGGAGCGGACCGTACGAAACAGAGACGCGGCGGCGCATGGGCGGTTCTCCAGTCGGCGCGGGGAGCGGGGAGGCGGGGAGGCGAGGAGCGGGGCTGGAGCGGAAGGCGAAGGGGTGGGGGGGGGGGGGGGGGGGGGGGGGGGGGGAGGGGGAGGGGGTGGGGGGGGGGGTGGGGGGGGGGAGGAGGGGGAGG
>NZ_JBVIGX010000010.1:280224-281703 GCF_055570595.1 Streptomyces sp. NPDC031132 | reverse complement strand
GCCCGGTTACATTCCGAACCCGGAAGCTAAGCCTTTCAGCGCCGATGGTACTGCAGGGGGGACCCTGTGGGAGAGTAGGACGCCGCCGAACAATCTTTCAAAGGACCCTTGGTCCAGCGTTCAACGCTGGACCAAGGGTCCTTTTTGTTTTTCACCTCTTTACGCCGAAGCGCGGCCATGGGTTGGTTGCGCGAGAATGACTAGCGGTACCCCGAAGACAGGAGTCACACCCATGTCCAACTCTCCCGACGATCGTCCGGAGCGCGAGCCTCGGCGCAACGACGGCGGTGACAGGGGCGGCTACCGCGGGGGCCGTGACGACCGTGGCGGTGACCGTGGTGGCTTCCGCCGCGACGACCGCGGTGGCCGGCCGACCGGTGGCGGCAGCGGTGGCGGCGGTTTCCGCCGTGACGACCGTGGCGGCGACCGCCCGTCGTACCCGCGCCGTGACGACCGTGGTGGGCGTCCCGCCGGCAGCGGTGGTGGCGGCGGTTTCCGTCGCGATGACCGCGGTGGCGACCGTCCGTCCTACCCGCGCCGTGATGACGACCGCGGTGGCCGGCCCACCGGTGGCGGTGGCGGCGGTTTCCGCCGTGACGACCGTGGCGGCGACCGCCCGTCGTACCCGCGCCGCGATGACCGTGGCGAGCGTCCCGCCGGCGGCGGTGGCGGCGGTTTCCGCCGCGATGACCGTGGTGGCGACCGTCCGAGCTTCCCGCGTCGTGATGACGACCGCGGTGGGCGTCCTTCGTACCCGCGCCGTGACGACGACCGTGGTGGTTTCCGTGGCGGTCGTGACGACCGTGGTGGCGACCGTCCGTCGTACCCGCGCCGTGACGACCGTGGCGAGCGTCCGGCCGGCGGCGGCTTCCGCCGTGACGACCGGGGCGACCGCCCGACCGGTGGCGGCTTCCGCGGCCGCGAGGACCGTCCGTCGTACCCGCGTCGCGACGACCGTGGTGGCGACCGTCCGTCCTACCCGCGCCGTGACGACCGTGGCGAGCGTCCGGCCGGCGGCGGTTTCCGCCGTGACGACCGGGGCGAGCGTCCCTCGTACCCGCGTCGCGATGACGACCGTGGTGGTTTCCGTGGCGGTCGTGACGACCGTGGCGGGGACCGTCCGTCGTACCCGCGTCGCGATGACCGTGGTGGCGACCGTCCGTCCTACCCGCGCCGTGACGACGACCGTGGTGGGCGTCCGGCCGGCGGCGGTTTCCGTCGTGACGACCGGGGCGAGCGTCCTTCGTACCCGCGTCGCGATGACGACCGTGGTGGGCGTCCTTCGTACCCGCGCCGTGACGACGACCGTGGTGGTTTCCGCGGTGGCCGTGACGACCGTGGCGGCGACCGTCCGTCGTACCCGCGCCGTGACGACCGGGGCGAGCGTCCGGCCGGCGGCGGTTTCCGTCGTGACGACCGGGGCGAGCGTCCTTCGTACCCGCGTCGCGATGACGACCGTGGTGGGCGTCCTTCGTACCC
>NZ_JBVIGX010000010.1:232730-280132 GCF_055570595.1 Streptomyces sp. NPDC031132 | reverse complement strand
TCGTACCCGCGCCGTGACGACGACCGTGGTGGTTTCCGTGGCGGTCGTGACGACCGTGGCGGCGACCGTCCGTCCTACCCGCGCCGCGACGACCGCGGTGGCGACCGTGGCGGGTTCCGCGGCCGTGATGACCGTGGCGGCGACCGCGGTGGCTACCGTGGCGGTCGTGACGACCGCGGCGGCGACCGCGACTACCGCGCGGACCGCGACCGGGACCCGGTCAAGCGGCTTCCGATCGACGAGGACGTCACCGGTCTCGAGATCGACGCCGATGTGCGCCAGGAGCTCCTGAGCCTGCCCAAGGGGCTGGCCGAGGAAGTCTCCAAGAACCTCGTCATGGTCGCCCGCCTGATCGACGAGGACCCGGAGCAGGCGTACGCGTACTCGCGCATCGCCCTGCGCCTGGCTTCCCGCGTCGCCGCCGTGCGCGAGGCCGCCGGGTTCGCCGCGTACGCCACGCAGAAGTACAGCGAGGCGCTCGCCGAGTTCCGCGCTGCCAAGCGCATGACCGGATCCGTCGAGCTGTGGCCCGTCATGGCCGACTGCGAGCGCGGCCTCGGCCGCCCCGAGCGCGCGCTGGCCATGGCCGGCGAGCCCGAGGTGCAGAAGCTGGACAAGGCCGGCCAGGTCGAGATGCGCCTGGTCGCCGCCGGTGCCCGCCGGGACATGGGGCAGCTCGAAGCCGCCATCGTGACCCTGCAGAGCCCGGAGCTGGCCTCCCACTCCGTCCAGCCGTGGACCGCGCGTCTGCGCTACGCCTACGCCGACGCCCTGCTGGCGGCCGGCCGTGAGGACGAGGCGCGCGAGTGGTTCGCCAAGACGGTCGAGGCGGACAAGGACGGCTCGATGGACGCCTCCGACCGGCTCGCCGAGCTGGACGGGGTCGAGTTCGTCGACGCGCTCGTCGGCGATGAGCCGGACGAGATCGACGACGAGGACGACGAGCAGGACGACGCCGAGGTGGCCGCCGCCGAGCGCGCGTCCGACCAGGCCGAGTACTACGACGAGGACGACGAGGAGTACGAGCCCCTCGAGCGGTCCGAGGCGGACGCCGATGTCGACGTCACCGACGAGATCGTCGTCGTCGAGGACGAGGACCGGGACGACGAGGGCCACCCCCGCGACAAGGGCTGAGTGCTGAACCGGCTCGATTGAGAAAAGGGCGGTACCCCTCCGGGGGTACCGCCCTTTTTCGCGTCCGGGGTCACTCCAGGCTGCGCAGCACCAGGCCGGTGGCCGGCTTCGGGCCGAAGGAGGTGGACTTGCGGGGCATCGTGACGCCCTGGCGGGCCAGGTCCCGGACGACTTCCTCCCGTACGGGGTGCAGCAGGACCGCGGTGCCGCCGTGGCGCTCGGCCATGGCGACGGTGGCCGCCGCGTCGTGGATGTACGTGATCTGGTCCGGGGTGTCGGGGATCTGCCACAGGGTGTCGAGCAGCGTCGCGTGCAGGACGGTCGCGTCCAGCCGGCGCCAGGCCTCGGGGCGGTCGCGGCGCACGGTGCGCTCGAGGAGGTCCAGGTCCGGGTCGGTGACCAGGTGGAAGGTCCCGTCGCCGGTCAGGAGGAAGGCGTTGCCCCGCTCCGCGGCGTCGGCGAGGACCTCCAGGGCGAGCGGCAGCGGGCCTTCCACCGGGCGGACCCGGAAGCGGCCCTCGACGGCGGCCAGGGCGTCCGCGAGCGGGAGGCGGCGCAGCATCCGGTGGATGGCGCGGACCTGGAGCGGGTAGCGGGCCGTGTCGACGAGGAGGACGAGGCCGAAGTCCCATGCGGTGGGGGACCCGTGCTCCTCCTGGAGGCGCAGGTAGGTCGCCCAGCGGTGGTGTCCGTCGGCGATGAGGGCCTGGCGGTGGCCCAGGTCGGCGGTGACGGCGGCCAGGTCGGCGGGGTCGGTGATGGCCCAGAGCCGGTGCCGGAAGCCGTCCTCGGTGGTGGTGGCCAGCAGGGGCGGGCCCCCGGCGGTCCGCTCGACGACCTCCGCAGCCCCGGCCGCCGGATCGTCGCCGCGGTAGGTGAGGAGGAGGGGCTCGAGATTGGCCGACGCAGCACGCATCAGACCGGCCCGGTCGGTGACCACGTCCGGCATGACGTCCTCGTGCGGGAGCACGATGCCCGCGTCGGGCTGCGAGAGGGCGAGGGCGCCGATGACGCCGCGCTGGAGCAGGCCGCCCTTGCGCTGCTCGTAGACGTAGAGCGCCGGCTCGGGGTCGGAGCTGAGGACGCCCTTGGCGAGCCAGTCGTGCAGGGTCCGCGCGGCCTGCTCGTTGCGCGCGGCCGGGGTGTCGGCCTGCGGGAGGATCAGGCGGACGATGTTGTGCGGGTCGGCGGACTCGAGGTGGTCGACGCCGTCGGGGCGTACGACCACGTCGTACGGCGGTGAGGTGACGGCGGCCAGGCTGCCGACACGCTCCGGGACGTAGCGCAGTCCATGGAAGGGGATCAGGCGCAGCCCGTCGTCCGCGGTACCAGATGTGGTCATTGGTGCATGGTAAGACGCGTCTCGCGATGCGGGATGATCGGGTGAGCAAGACCTCGGCGCAAATGCAACCGAGGCCGATCGAGGACCGAACGGACAGGGAGCCGACAGGATGACCCGGCAGAGCAGGACGAGTCCGGCGGGCAGCGAGCGCAGCCTGCACCAGGCGTACGACACGGCCCTGCTGGATCTGGACGGCGTCGTGTACGCGGGCGGCGAGGCCATCGCGTACGCCGCGGAGTCCCTCGCCGCGGCCAGGGCGGGCGGGATGCACCTCGCGTACGTCACGAACAACGCGCTGCGCACTCCCGACGCGGTTGCCGAGCACCTGGGCGAGTTGGGGATCCCGACCGAGGCGGGCGAGGTGATCACCTCGGCGCAGGCGGTGGCCCGGCTGATCTCGGAGCAGGTGGAGCCGGGGTCGAAGGTGTTGGTGATCGGCGGCGAGGGGCTGCGGGTCGCGCTGCGCGAGCGGGGGCTCGTACCGGTGGAGTCCGCGGACGAGGAGGGCCTCGCGGCGGTGGTCCAGGGGTACGGGGGCCCGGACCTGCCGTGGTCGCGGTTCGCGGAGGCCGCGTACGCGATCCACCGCGGGGTGCCGTGGTTCGCGTCGAACACCGATCTGACGATTCCGGGGGCGCGCGGGATCGGTCCCGGCAACGGGGCCGCGGTGGAGGTCGTACGGATCGCCACGGGCGCGGAGCCGCAGGTGGCGGGCAAGCCGCTGCCCCCGATGCACCGGGAGACGGTGCTGCGGACCGGGGCGGAGCGGCCGCTGGTGGTCGGGGACCGGCTGGACACGGACATCGAGGGGGCCTTCAACGGCGAGGTGGACTCGCTGCTGGTGCTGACCGGGGTGACGGATGCGGCGCAGCTGCTGCGGGCCGAGCCGCGGCACCGGCCGACGTACGTGGACCGGGACCTGCGCGGGCTGCTGACGGGCCAGCCGGAGGTCGTGGCGGCCGGGGAGGGCTTCCGCTGCGGGGGCTGGACCGCGGTGGCCGCCGAGGGCGTATTGGAGCTGCGGGGCGAGGGCGATCCGGTCGACGGGCTGCGGGCGTTGTGCGCGGCGGCCTGGACGCAGGCGGGGGACGGCTCGTGCGCGCTGGACGCGGGGAAGGCGCTGGCCCGGATCGGGCTGTAGGCGGATCCTGCGGGCCAGATCAGGCGCAGGGTGCAGGGTAGGCTAACCTAACCTCCGTGTTGGTCGAGAGTCCCCCCGAACAGAGCGCGGCGCCGGTCGCCGCCGTCCGCCCGCGCCATGCGGCGCGCGCCGCCGGTCTGCTCGGCGCCCTTGCGGTGCTGGCGCTGATCGCGGTGGCGAGCATCGCCGTGGGCGCGAAGCAGATGCCCCTCGACCAGGTCTGGCACGGCCTGTTCCACTACGCGGGGACGCCGTCCGACGTGGTGGTGCGCGACCTGCGGGTCCCGCGCACCCTCCTCGGGCTGATGGTCGGGCTCGGGCTCGGCCTGTCCGGTGCGGTGATGCAGGCGCTGACCCGCAATCCGCTGGCCGAGCCGGGCATCCTCGGCGTCAACGCGGGCGCCGCGGCCGCCGTGGTCTCGGCGATCACCTTCCTCGGAGCCTCCTCGCTCGGCGAGTTCGTGTGGTGGGCCTTCCTCGGCGCCGCCGTCGTCTCCGTCGTGGTCTACGTGCTCGGTGGCAGCCGCAGCGCGACGCCGGTGCGCCTCGCGCTCGCGGGTACGGCGGCCAGCGCGGCCCTGGTCGGCTACATCAACGCCGTGCAGCTGATGGACAGCAAGGCGCTGGACAAGCTGCGCTTCTGGACCGTGGGCTCGCTGGCCTCCGCGAACATGGACACCGTCCGCCAGGTCGCGCCCTTCCTGCTGGTGGGCGCGGTGATCGCGCTGTCCCTGGGCCGGCCGCTCAACGCGATGGCCATGGGCGACGACACCGCGCGGGCCCTCGGCGCCCACCTGACGCGGACCCGGATCGGCGCCATGGTGGCCATCACGCTGCTGTGCGGGGCGGCGACCGCCGCCTGCGGGCCGATCGTCTTCATCGGGCTGATGATCCCGCACCTGGTACGGATCATCACCGGGCCCGACATGCGGTGGGTGCTCGCCTACTCGGCGGTCCTCTCGCCGGTTCTGCTGCTGGGCGCGGACGTCGTCGGCCGGGTCGTCACCCGGCCCGCCGAGCTCCAGGTCGGCATCGTCACCGCGCTGATCGGCGGACCCGTCTTCATCCACCTCGTCCGGCGCAAGAGGATGGCCCAGCTGTGACCGTCGACCTTCGGGCGGACAAGCCCGGATCCCGTCCCCTGCGCGGCCCGGGCGGGCTGTCCCTGCGGCTGGAGCCGCGTGCGCTGGCGGTCGGGCTGCTGCTCACCGTGGCCGCGCTGGCGATGGGCGTCGTGCTCATCGGCACCGGCGACTTCGAGATCGCGCCGTGGGACGTCGTACAGACCCTGCTGGGCAACGGCACGCCGGCGCACGACTTCATCGTCAACGACCTGCGGCTGCCGCGGGTGCTGGTCGCCCTGCTGGTGGGTGCCGCCCTCGGCATGGCCGGCTCCGTCTTCCAGTCCGTCTCCCGCAATCCGCTCGGCTCCCCGGACCTGCTCGGCTTCAGCTACGGCTCGGCGGTCGGCGCGCTCACCGTGATCGTCCTGTTCAAGGGCGGCGCGACCGAGGTGGCGGCGGGCGCGCTGCTGGGCGGGCTGCTCACCGGCGTCCTCGTCTACCTGCTGTCGTACCGGCGCGGCATCCACGGCTACCGGCTGGTGCTGGTCGGCATCGGCGCCTCCGCGATGCTGGTCGCCGTCATCAACTACCTGCTGACCAAGGCCCAGCTCGTCGAGGCCACCCGGGCGATGGTCTGGCTGACCGGCTCGCTCGCCGGCCGCGACTGGAGCCAGGTCTGGCCCCTGCTGGGGACCTGCGCGGTGCTGTTCCCGCTCGTCCTCGGGCAGGGCCGGGCGCTGCGGATGATGGAGATGGGCGACGACGCCGCGTACGCCCTCGGGGTACGGGTGGAACGTACGCGGATGCTGCTGATGCTGGCGGCGGTGCTGCTGACCACCGCGGCCGCCGCGGCCGCCGGGCCGATCTCCTTCGTCGCCCTGGCCGCGCCCCAGCTGGCCCGGCGCCTGACCCGCTCGCCCGGGTCGAACCTGCTCACCGGCGCGCTGATGGGCTCCGTCCTGCTGCTCGTGTCCGACTGGGCCTCGCAGCGCGCCTTCGGCGCCGACCAGCTGCCGGTGGGTGTGGTGACCGGGCTGGTCGGCGGTGTCTATCTGCTCTGGCTGCTCGTCACCGAGCGCAGGGCGGGACGTATATGAGCACGTCCACGAGCACGCACATGAGCAACGCAAGGAGTACGCAGGTGCAGCGGCTGACCGCGCAGAACGTGACCCTCGGCTACGAGCAGCGGGTCATCGCCGAGAACCTGTCGGTGGAGATCCCCGACCACTCCTTCACGGTGATCGTCGGCCCCAACGCGTGCGGCAAGTCCACGCTGCTGCGGGCCCTGTCGCGGATGCTGAAGCCGTCCGCGGGACAGGTGCTGCTGGACGGGCAGGCCATCGGGTCGATGCCGGCCAAGAAGGTCGCCAAGACGCTGGGCCTGCTGCCGCAGTCCTCGATCGCGCCGGACGGGATCACCGTCGCCGACCTGGTCTCGCGGGGCCGGTACCCGCACCAGGGGCTGCTGCGGCAGTGGTCGCCGGAGGACGAGCGGATCGTCCTCGAGTCGATGGCATCGACCGGGGTCGCCGAGCTCGCGGACCGGTCGGTGGACGAGCTGTCGGGCGGGCAGCGCCAGCGCGTGTGGATCGCGATGGCGCTGGCGCAGCAGACGCCGCTGCTGCTGCTGGACGAGCCGACGACGTACCTGGACATCCAGCACCAGATCGACGTGCTGGACCTGTGCGCGGAGCTGCACGAGACGCAGGGGCGGACGCTGGTGGCGGTGCTGCACGATCTGAATCATGCGGCCCGGTACGCCACGCACCTGATCGCGATGCGGGGCGGCGAGGTCGTCGCGGAGGGGCCGCCGGCCGAGGTGGTCACGGCGGAGCTGGTGGAACAGGTGTTCGGGCTGCGCTGCCAGATCATCGACGACCCGGAGACGGGGACGCCGCTGGTGATCCCGGCAGCGCGCAAGCCGCTGGCCGCGCGGGTGACGGGGTCAGCCGCTGCGGGCTGACCCCCGAGGGGGCGTGCGGCGCCGTGGCCGGGGGCCCTGCCCTCGAACCCCGCCTCGAACGCCGGCGGGCCCGGATCAGGCCCGGCGGGGCCGGATCAGAGCAGGTTTTTGAGGCGGAGCAGGTCGCGGAAGCCGGCTTCCAGGCGGACTCGGCCGGAGGCCCAGGCCTTGGCGAACTTCAGCTCGCCCGCGACCATCGCCACCAGGTCGTCGCCGGTCATCGCGAGCCGGATCTCGGCCTTGGTGGCGGGCGGGCCGGGGGAGACCGCGTCGACCCGGATCCGGCCGCCGTCGAGGCGGCCGGTGAAGGTCTGGTCCAGGTCGGTGATGTGGCAGCTCAGGGAACGGTCCAGCGCGGCAGCGCCGCGCACGTTGCCGTCGGCCCGTGCAAGGTTGCCGGAGAGTTGGTCGAGTGCGGCTCGGCACTCTTCGATCGTAGCCATCGTGATCTCGACCGTACCGCAGAGCCGTGCGTGGCTGCCCGGGGGCTTCGGGGTAGCGTCGGGGCATGACCGACGACTTGGCCGACGCGGTGGCGGACGTACCGGATGTACCGGATGTAACGGATGTGTCCGGTGTGCCGGACGAGACCGGTGCATCCGCTGCACCCGGCCCGGCCGGGGACGCGGCGCCGGAGCCGCTCGGCCTCGTCCGCACGCCCACCGGCCATGCCGGGGTCGACGCCCTCCTGGAGCGGCTGGCCGATGCCGATCACCTCACGGCGGACGGACACGTCGCGGTGTACGAGGATGTGCACAGGGGGTTGCGTGACGCGCTGACCGCGCTGGACGCACCGCCCGTCCCCGGACCGTACGAAAACAGGAGCTGAACCGAACGTGGCAGGAGTGGCACGCCGCCGCCTGGACGCCGAACTGGTACGCCGCAGCATGGCTCGCTCGCGCGAGCACGCCGCCCAGCTGATCGCCGCGGGCCGGGTGACCGTCGGCGGCGCCACCGCGACCAAGGCGGCCACCCAGGTCGAGACCAGCGCGGCCCTGGTGGTCCTCAAGGACGACAGCGACCCCGACTACGTCTCCCGGGGCGGCCACAAGCTGGCCGGCGCGCTGGCCGCCTTCCAGCCGCAGGGGCTGGCCGTCGAGGGCCGCCGGGCGCTGGACGCCGGCGCCTCCACCGGCGGCTTCACCGACGTGCTGCTGCGCGCGGGCGTGGCCCACGTCATGGCCGTCGACGTCGGCTACGGGCAGCTCGCCTGGTCGCTGCAGAGCGACGACCGGGTCACCGTCAAGGACCGTACGAACGTCCGCGAGCTGACGGTCGAGCAGCTCGACGGGGTCCCCGTCGACCTCGTCGTCGGCGACCTGTCCTTCATCTCCATCGGCCTGGTGCTGCCGGCACTGGTGCGCTGCTGCGCCCCGGACGCGGACCTGGTGCTGATGGTCAAGCCGCAGTTCGAGGTCGGCAAGGACCGGCTCGGCAGCGGCGGCGTCGTGCGCAGCCCGGAGCTGCGGGCGGAGGCCGTGCGCGAGGTGGCGGCCCGGGCGGCGAAGCTGGGACTCGGCGTTCTCGGGGTGACCGCGAGTCCGCTGCCGGGTCCGTCGGGGAACGTCGAGTACTTTCTGTGGCTGCGGGCGGGGGCACCGGCACTCGACCCGGCGGATGTTGACCGTGCAGTGGCGGAGGGGCCGCAGTGACTGATTCAGCGGATACACCGGGTACATCGGGAACGTCCGGATCGGAGGCGTCCGGTTCGACGGAGGGGCGGACCGTCTTCCTGCTCGCGCACACCGGGCGGCCGGCGGCCATCCGCAGCGCCGAGCTGGTCGTGCAGGGGCTGCTGAAGAGCGGGCTGGGCGTACGGGTCGTCGCGTACGAGGCGAGGGACCTGCCGCTGCCGCCCGAGGTGGAGCTGGTCTCCGAATGCACCCCCGCCGCGCTCGAAGGCTGCGAGCTGCTGGTCGTCCTGGGCGGCGACGGGACCCTGCTGCGCGGCGCGGAGTTCGCGCGGGGCTCGGGGGTGCCGATGCTGGGCGTGAACCTGGGCCGGGTGGGATTCCTCGCGGAGGCCGAGCGGGACGACCTGGACCAGGTCGTGGAACGGGTCGTGACGCGTGCGTACGAGGTCGAGGAGCGGATGACCCTCGACGTGCTCGTACGGACGAACGGCGACGTCGTCCACCGGGACTGGGCGCTGAACGAGGCGGCCGTCCAGAAGGTGTCCCCCGAGCGGATGCTCGAGGTGGTCCTGGAGATCGACGGCCGCCCGGTGTCGGGCTTCGGCTGTGACGGGATCGTCTGCGCCACGCCGACGGGTTCGACGGCGTACGCCTTCTCCGCGGGCGGGCCGGTGGTCTGGCCGGAGGTGGAGGCGCTGCTGATGGTGCCGATCAGCGCCCACGCCCTGTTCGCGAAGCCGCTGGTGACCTCGCCGGACTCGGTGCTGGCGGTGGAGGTGCAGCAGGGGGTCCCGCACGGGGTGCTGTGGTGCGACGGCCGCCGGATGCTGGAGCTGCCGGCCGGGGCCCGGGTGGAGGTCCGGCGGGGGGCGGTGCCGGTGCGGCTCGCCCGGCTGCACCACGCGTCGTTCACGGACCGGCTCGTCGCGAAGTTCGCGCTGCCGGTGTCGGGGTGGCGTGGGGCGCCCCACTAGCAGCCTGCCAATAGCACACGCGTTCGGGAAACTCTCGACGGGTGACGTCACATGGCACGGGTGAAACCTCGGTATCGTCGTCCCGTGCTTGAGGAGATGCGGATACGGTCGCTCGGGGTCATCGACGACGCGGTGGTCGAGCTGTCGCCCGGTTTCACCGCGGTGACCGGCGAGACCGGCGCGGGCAAGACGATGGTCGTCACCAGCCTCGGCCTGCTGCTCGGCGGCCGCGCCGACCCGGCCCTGGTGCGGATCGGGGCCAAAGCGGCGGTCGTGGAGGGCCGGATCGTCATGCGCCCCGACGCGCCTGCCGCCGTACGCGCGGAGGAGGCCGGGGCCGAGCTCGAGGACGGCACCCTGCTGATCAGCCGGACCGTGTCCGCCGAGGGGCGCTCGCGCGCCCACGTCGGCGGCCGCTCCGTGCCCGTCGGCCTGCTCGGCGAGCTCGCGGACGACCTGGTCGCCGTACACGGGCAGACCGACCAGCAGGGGCTGCTGCGGCCGGCCCGGCAGCGGCAGGCCCTCGACCGGTACGCCGGGGACGCGGTCGCCGTCCCGCTCGAGAAGTACGGGGCCGCCTACCGGCGGCTGCGCGCGGTGGCCGTCGAACTCGACGAGATCACCACCCGGGCCCGGGAACGGGCCCAGGAAGCCGACCTGCTGCGCTTCGGCCTGGACGAGATCGCGGCCGTGGAGCCGCTGGCCGGCGAGGACGTGGAGCTGGCGGCGGAGGCCGAACGGCTCGGCCACGCCGAATCCCTGGCCTCGGCGGCGCAGATCGCGCACGCGGCGCTCGCCGGCAATGTCGAGGACCCGGAGGGCGTCGACGCGAACACGCTCGTCGCGGGCGCGCACCGGGCCCTGGACGCCGTACGGTCGCACGACCCGGCGCTCGGCGCGCTCGCCGAGCGGATCGGGGAGCTCGGGATCCTGCTGGCCGACGTGGCCGGGGAGCTGGCCGGGTACGCGGACGACCTGGACGCCGATCCGCTGCGGCTGGCCGCGGTGGAGGAGCGGCGGGCGGCCCTGACCCAGCTGACGCGCAAGTACGGCGACTCGATCGACTCCGTACTGGAGTGGGCCCAGCGCGGCTCGGCGCGGCTGCTGGAGCTGGACGGCGACGACGAGCGGATCACCGAGCTGACCGCCGAGCGGGACGGTCTGCGGGCCGAACTGTCGCTGCTGGCGCAGGCGCTGACGGACGCGCGGGTGGAGGCGGCGACGCGGTTCGCGTCGGCCGTCACGGAAGAGCTGGCGTCGCTCGCGATGCCGCACGCGCGGGTGACGATCGACATCCGGCAGGTGGAGGACGCCGAGGGGGTCGAGGTCGACGGCCGTCCCGTCGCGTACGGGCCCTCGGGCACGGACGAGGTCGAACTGCTCCTGGCCCCGCACCCGGGCGCCCAGCCGCGGCCGATCGCCAAGGGCGCCTCGGGCGGTGAGCTGTCGCGCGTGATGCTGGCGGTGGAGGTCGTTTTCGCGGGCTCCGACCCGGTGCCGACGTACCTCTTCGACGAGGTCGACGCGGGCGTCGGCGGCAAGGCGGCCGTCGAGGTCGGGCGGCGGCTCGCGAAGCTGGCCAAGTCGGCGCAGGTCGTCGTCGTCACGCACCTGCCGCAGGTGGCGGCCTTCGCGGACCGGCAGCTGCTGGTCGAGAAGACCAACGACGGGTCGGTGACGCGCAGCGGTGTCACCGTCCTGGAGGGCGAGGACCGCATCCGCGAGCTCTCGCGCATGCTGGCCGGGCACGAGGACTCGGTGTCCGCGCGGGCGCACGCCGAGGAACTGCTGGCGGCGGCGCGCGCGGACGCGTAGCGGTTGCCGCGCTGCTGTTGCCGTTGTCGTTGCTGCTGCTTGGCTCGTGAGGGCCCGGGACGGATGCGTCCCGGGCCCTCCGCGCGTGCTCGGAGGTGACGGGCGCTACGCCGTGTGGGTGAGCCTCGGGGGTGTGTCGCGGTATCTCCTGCGGGATCCGTACCCGTATGGTCCCGGAACGCGCGTGCGGACTGGCATCCTGGGCGACGTCTCTGCCTCCCTCACCCTGGAGCTTCGGCCCGTGAGCAGCTCCCCGGTCTCGACCCCGGTCCCCGCGCAGCCGTACGGGCGGCCACCGCTCCGCACCGTCCAAGTACTCGGCGGTGCGGGCGCGGGCAGCAGCGCGCACGTACGGTCGCTCACGACCGGGCTCGCCGCGCGCGGGGTCCGGGTCACGGTGTGCGCGCCCGTGGAGGCGGAGGGGGAGTACGACTTCACCGGCGCCGGGGCGCAGTTCACCCCGGACGCGGTGAGTGCGCTGCGGGCCGTGTGCGCCGGGGCGGACGTGGTGCATGCGCACGGAGTGCGGGCCGGGATGCGGGCCGCGCTGGCGCTGCGCGGGCGCCGGGTGCCGCTGGTGGTGACCTGGCACAGCGGCGGACCGGCGGCCGAGGGGCCCTTCGGGGGGCTGGGGCGGGTGCTGGAGCGGCATGTGGCGCGGGCCGCGGCGGTGGTGCTGGGCGCCTCGTCGGACCAGGTGGACCTGGCCCGGGCGCGGGGCGCGCGGGATGCCCGGCTGGCGCCGGTGGCCGTGCCGATGGGCCCGGCGGGCCCGGACGCCGGGGCGGAGCCGGACAAGGTGCGGGCGGAACTGGGGGCGGTGGAGCGGCCGTTGCTGATCGCGGTCGGCAGCCTGGTGGAGCGCCGGGGGTACTCCGTGCTGCTGGACGCGGCGCGGGCGTGGCGGGTACTGGAGCCGCTGCCTCTGGTGGTGATCGCGGGGGAGGGCCCGCAGCGGGCCGAGCTGGCCCGGCGGATCGAGGCCGAGGGGCTGCCGGTACGGCTGCTCGGGCGGCGCCGGGATGCGGCGCAGCTGCTGGCGGCGGCGGACGTTGCGGTGCTGCCGAGCCGGTGGGAGACGCGGTCCCTGCTGGCGCAGGAGGCGCTGCGGGTGGGCGTACCGCTGGTCGCGACGGCGGTCGGCGGCCTGCCGGAGCTGGTCGGGGGCGCGGGGGTGCTGGTCCCGTACGGGGACGCGGCCGCCCTGGCCTCGGCGGTGGCGGACCTCCTGTCGGACCCGGACCGCAGGGCCGCCCTTTCCGCGGCGGGCCGCACCCAGGCGGCGACGTGGCCGTCGGAGGACGACACGGTGGCCCAGATCCTGTCGGTCTACGACGAACTGATGGACCGCCGCCGCCCCTGACCCGGCCGTCGGCGGGGCTGGAGCTGCCCGGGGCCCGGCCCCCGGCCCCCGGATCCCCGTGCCTTGGAGCTGCCCGGGGCCGAGCGGTGCGAGGAGGGCGTTACGAAGGAACGTGGCGGCGGGCTCGGAGGGCCAGGCTGAGGGACAGGACCGTCTCCGGGTCGTCCAGGTCCGTGCCCAGGAGCTCCGAGATGCGGGCCAGGCGGTTGTACAGGGTCTGGCGGTTGAGGTGCAGCTCGCGCGCCGTCTCCGCCTTGCGGCCCGCGTGGGCCAGGTACGTCTCCAAGGTGGGGAGGAGCGGGGGGCGGGACGTCGTGTCGTGGATCCGGAGCGCCCCGATCGCGCGGTCCACGAACGCCGCCAGGTCGGGGTGTTCGCGGAGCCGCCACAGGAGCAGGTCGATGTCCAGGCGGCGGGCGTCGTACCAGGGGCGGGCGGGCAGGCCGTGGGCCGCCGTTGCCGTTTCCGCCGCGTGGCGCAGGCCCGACGAGGCCGCCGCCCAGCCGCCCGCCACGCCCACGACCACCGCCGGCGGGGCCGCCGCGCGGTCCAGGCCGGCCCGTTCCACGCCCGCCCGGAGTGCAGCGGCCACCCGGTCCGCCACCGTCGTGCGTTCCGACTCCGAGCGGAGGGAGACCAGGAGGGGGACCCTTCCTTCCACCGGCCGGACTCCCAGGAGGACCGGGACGCCCACGGAGGACAGCTCCTCCAGGACCGCCCTCGCCAGGACCGCCCAGTTGCCTGCCGGGCCCAGGTCCGAGGACAGGCGCATCACCACGGGGAGGAGTGGACCGGCCCCTGGTTTGAAGCCCAGTACGCGGGCCTGCGCCGGGGCGTCCTCCGCCGAGATGCGGCCCTCCGCCAGGTCCGTCAGGAAGTCGCCGCGGCCGCGCGCCGCCAGTTCCTCCTCCTGACGGGCCTGCATCAGAACCACGGCCAGTACCCCCGCCGTCCGTTCCGCCGCCATCCGGTGGACGGGCAGCAGCGGCGCCGCGACGCCGAGCAGGACCACCCTGGCGCGCACCGAGCCCGTGCCGTGGCCGCCGCCGGGGACGTCGATCAGCACCGCGTTCGCCGACGGCTCCGCCTCGCGCTGGCCCCGCAGGCCCTCCCAGACCTGGAGCGGGTCCGCCGCGGCCTCTCCGGAGACCGGGCCCGCCGCGTAGAGGAGTTGGCCGTCGGTGGTCTCCAGGAACACCGGGTTCCCCGTGAAGTCGGCGAGGACGTGCAGGACTTGGGGGATCCCGCCGCCGCTCAGCAGGGCCTCCGTACAGCGCCGGTGGACCTCCTCGGCCCGCTGGAGCAGGGCGTAGTGGTGGTTGACGATCTCGGTGTGGATCTCCTCCGTCACCGCCACGAACGGCACCTCGCGGTGCAGCTGGACCAGCGGCAGCCCGACCGCCCGAGCCGTCTCGACCAGCGTGGCCGGGAGCCGGGTGAAGCGCGGGCCCAGTTCGACCACCAGCGCGGCGATCCCCCGGTCCGCGAGGCGGCGTACGAAGGCACGCTGCTCCGCGGGCCGGGTGCCCAGGCCCAGCCCCGTGGTCAGCAGCAGCTCCCCGCCCTTGAGCAGGGACGCGATGTTCGGCACCTCGCCCGCGTGCACCCACCGGACGGTCCGGCCGAGGCGGTCGGCGCAGGCCACCACCTCCGGCAGTCCGCTGCGCAGCCCGGGCAGCTCCAGTGCCCGCTGAACGGTGATCCCGCCCTGGTTGTCCATGTCTCGGGACGCTACCGGCCGTCCTGTTCCCCGCACATCACCGGGCGGTTACGGAGCCCGATATGCCCCCGTCCGGCCCGACAACTCGTCGGCCCTGCAAGGAGATTATCGGACCGCCTGCCGATTGTGGCGTGGATCACGTACAGGGAGAGTGGCGCACCTCCCGACACGAATCAGGAATGAGGTCGCCGTGAGCGCAGGTACCACCGGCAGAGCCGACGCCCCACAAGCCCCACACGCCCCACAGGTCCAGCGGCTCAAGGCCAACTCCGTCGGCCTCGTCGGCGTCGTGTTCATGGCCGTGGCCACCGCCGCACCCATCACCGCCATGACCGGCAACCTCCCCATCGCCGTCGGCTTCGGCAACGGCACCGGCGCCCCGGCCGGCTATCTCTTCGCCACCGTCGTCCTGACCGTCTTCGCCGTCGGCTACGTCGCCATGGCCAAGCGGATCACGGCGGCCGGCGCCTTCTACGGGTACATCTCCCACGGCCTCGGCCGGATCGCCGGCATGGCCTCCGGCATGCTCGCCGTTCTCGCCTACATCGTCTTCGAGGCCTCGATCGTCGGCGTCTTCTCCTACTTCGCCAAGACCACCGTCCACGACCAGCTCGGCGTCGACCTGCCCTGGATCCTCTACGCGGCCGGCATGCTCGCCGTCACGGCCGCCCTCGCGCACTTCGACATCAACCTCACCGCCCGAGCCCTCGGCGTGATGCTCGTCGCCGAGATCGCCGTGCTGTTCGCCGTCGCCACCGCCGTCCTGATCGCGGGCGGCGGCCCCGACGGGATCCCGGTCGAACCCGTGAACCCCAGGAACGCCTTCACCGGAACCTCCGCCGGGCTCGGACTCTTCTTCGCCTTCTGGTCCTGGGTCGGCTTCGAGTCCACCGCGATGTACGGGGAGGAGTCCCGCGATCCGAAGCGGGTGATCCCGAGGGCCACCCTCATCTCCGTCGTCGGCGTCGGGCTCTTCTACATCTACGTGTCGTGGATGACCATCGCCGGCAACGGCCTCGCCGAGTCGGTGGAGCTGTCCGCCTCCGCCAGCCCCCTCGACCTGTTCTTCGCCCCCACCCAGACCTTCATCGGTGCCTGGGCCGTCGACGCCTTCCAGTGGCTGCTGCTCACCGGCTCGTTCGCCTGCGGGATGGCCTTCCACCAGTGCGCCGCCCGCTACCTGTATGCCATCGGCCGCGAGGGCTTCCTGCATCCGGCGCTCGGCCGCACGCACGCCAAGCACGGCTCCCCGTACGTCTCCTCCGTCGTGCAGACCGTCATCGCCACGGGCCTGGTCGCGCTGTTCTGGCTGACCGGGCAGGACCCGTACATCCACCTGTACACACTGCTCGCGATCCTCGGCACCATGGCCATCCTCATCGTCCAGACCCTGTGCTCGTTCGCGGTGATCGGCTACTTCCGCAAGAACCACCCCGAGGACCGGCACTGGTTCCGCACGTTCACGGCACCGCTGCTCGGCGGGATCGGCATGACCGCCGTGGTGGTCCTGCTGCTGGTCAACATGAGGACCGCGGCCGGGCTCGCCGCCGACTCGTTCTTCTTCTCGCTGATCCCGTGGATCGTCGGAGTCGTCTTCTTCGGCGGGCTCGGCCTCGGCTTCTGGCTGAAATACAGAGCCCCCGAGCGCTACGAGATCATCGGCCGCGTGGTGCTGGAGGACTCCGCCGAACGTGCCGAAGGCCCCGCGCCGTCCGCCCCCTCCGCCGCGCACGTTCGATAAGGAGCCGCCACCATGGCCCGTACGCCCCTGATGCACGCGCTCCGCCGGCTGGCCGCCGAGCACGCCGCCGCCCGCCGGCTCGCCCTTCCCGTCGCCGAGGTCCGCGGCCTCGGCCGCCGGCAGCTGCTCGGCCGCGCCGCCGCCCTCGGCCTCGGCACGGCCCTGGCCTCCTCCGCGACGGCTCACGCCGTCGAAGCGGTCCCGGAGAAGAAGCCCGTCGCCCCCGCCCGCGTCGCCGTCGTCGGCGCCGGCATCTCCGGGCTGACCGCAGCCCTCACCCTCCAGGATGCGGGCGTCAACTGCACGCTGTACGAGGCCAATCCGAGCCGGGTCGGCGGCCGCATGTGGTCCCAGCGCACGCACTGGGCCTACGGGCAGACCTCCGAGATCGGGGGTGAGCTGATCGACACCAGTCACAAGAAGATCCTGGAGCTGTGCCGCCGCTTCAGCCTGCCGACCGAGGACTTCCTCGGCGGCGGCCCCAACGGAGCGGAGGAGGTTCTCTGGTTCAACGGGACCTACTACTCGCGCACACAGGCCGACGAGGACTTCAAGGCCGTCTACCAGGCGCTGCACCGCGACCTCCACGAGGCCGGCGAGGTCTCCTGGAACTCCACCACTCCTGCCGGCACCGCGCTCGACGACATGACGCTGTACGAGTGGATCGAAACCCGGATCCCCGGCGGCCACGGCTCGCAGCTCGGCCGTTTCATCGACGTCGCGTACAACGTCGAATACGGGGCCGACACCGACCAGCAGTCCGCGCTCGCGCTGGTCCTGCTGATGGGCTACCAGCCCAACCCGGGCAACTTCAACGTCTGGGGCCTGTCCAACGAGCGCTACCACATCACCGGCGGCAACGACCGGCTGCCGAACGCCATCGCCCAGGCCCTGCCAGCCGGTTCGCTCGTGATGGGCCGCGAGCTGGTCGCCGTACGGGTCTCCTCCGACGGCACCCAGACACTGACCTTCAACGACTCCGGGGCGACGCGCACGGTCGTCGCCGACCACACCATCCTGTGCCTGCCGCTGCCGGTCCTCCAACGGATCGACCTCTCCGGCGCCGGCTTCGACCCGCTGATGAAGAACCTGCTGCGCGATGCCCGCATGGGCTACTGCACCAAGCTGAACATGCAGTTCACCGCCCGCCCCTGGCGCGGCAGCGGCCCCTGGCCAGGGGTCTCCGCCGGGGACTGCTTCACCGACTCCGACGTCCAGCAGACCTGGGACACCACCAAGGTCCAGCCGGGCAACGGGGGCATCCTGCTCCAGTACGGCGGCGGCAGCCTGGCCGGGGCGCTCACCCCGGCCACGCCGTTCGCCACCGAGACGGACCCGTACGTACGCGCGCTCGCAGGTCGGGTGCTGACGGGCGTAGACGCCTTCTTCCCGGGCACCAAGGCCGTCTGGAACGGGCGGGCGCAGCTGTCCGCCTGGCACCGCAACCCCTACTCGCTGGGCGCGTACTCGTACTGGCCGGTCGGCTACCTGCACCGGTACGCCAAGTACGAGGGCACCGCGCAGGGCCGGGTCCACATCGGCGGCGAGCACTGCAGCTACGACTTCCAGGGGTTCATGGAGGGTGGGGCCACCGAGGGGGAGCGGGCGGCGCGCGAGGTGATCGCCGCGCTCACCTGACGCGCCGCTACGCCGGCTTGATGTTGTGGTTGAAGCGGAACACGTTGTCCGGGTCGTACGCCCGCTTCACCGCGCCCAGCCTGGCCAGATTCTCCGCGCCGAGACCCGCCACCACGCGTTCGGGACCCTCGTCGCCGGTGAAGTTGAGGTAGACCGCGCCGGTGCTCCACGGCTGTACGTGGCTGCGTACGTCACGCACCCACTGCCGGCAGCGGTCGTCCTCGGCCGGGTCCTCCCAGATGCCGAAGGGGTGGACGGCCCAGGGCGAGTCCCGGTACGGAACGGGGAACTCCGGGGGCCCGTCCGCGATGGCTCCGCCCAGAGGGAACACAGCGTGCTGGGTTCCGCCCGACGGCATCACGTCGCCGAGGGCGCAGAAGACGCTGACGAGCTCGTCCGGCAGGCCGGTCAGGTACTCCGCGGACCAGTAGTTCCGCAGGCCCGGCGGGTCGTCCAGCATGCACTGGAAGTCCGCGTACGGGAGGGCGGTGAGCACCTCCACTTCGTGCGGCAGCGCGAGCAGCGGCTCGGCGAGCTTGCGCAGCGCCTCCTCGCCGCCCGCGTACGTGAGCAGCGCGCCCGCCATCAGGGTGCCGACGAGGTGTTCCGGTACGAAGGGTTCCGGCGGGGCGGTCAGGTAGATCATGCCGCCGCCCGCCTCGGCGGGGCCGTTCTCGACGACGTCGCGGTACGTGCGCAGCACCTCGGGCCCGGCCTCCGGCGGGTACAGCAGCATGCAGATCGCGAACTCCGGCAGCTCGTGCAGGCGCAGCGTGATCGAGGTCGCGACCCCGAAGTTCCCGCCGCCGCCGTGCAGGGCCCAGAACAGCTCGGGGTTGTCCTCGGCGGTCGCCGTCAGGGTGCTGCCGTCGGCGGTGACGAGGTCCACGCCGAGCAGGTTGTCGACGGCCAGCCCGAACTTCCGGTCCAGCCAGCCCGAGCCGCCGCCGAGGACGAAACCGGTGGCTCCGGTGGTGGAGACCCGGCCGCCGGTGGTGGCGAGCCCGTACGGCTGGCAGGCGCGGTCCAGCACGCTCATCACCGCGCCGCCCCCGACGCGTACGGCCTTCGCCGCGGGGTGGACGGTGACGTCCTGCATCCGGCGCATGTCGACGACCACGCCGCCGTCGTTGAGGGACATCCCGGCGACGCTGTGGCCGCCGCCGCGCACGGCGACGGGCAGGTCCAGTTCGCGGGCGAAACGGACGGTGGTGACCACGTCCGCCTCGCTCTCGCAGCGGGCGATCACGGCCGGCCTGCGGTCGATCATCGCGTTGAAGATCGTCCGGGCCTCGTCGTACCCGGCATCGTCGGGGGCGAAGACCTCACCGGCCAGATCCTCGCGGAGCGCGAGCAGGGCCTGGCCGGCCTTCGAGTGGGGAGCCATGGCTGCGCCCCCTTCCGCTCGGGGGAGGCGAACCCTTCCAGCGTAGGCGGGGGTCGGCCGCCGGGCGCGGCGGAGCCGGGGCAGCCGAGCGGCGCCGTGGCCGGGGACGCTGCCTCCGGAGCCTTCCCCGGCCACCGCCGGGAGTGGCCCCGGCGCCTCAACCCGCCCCGTGTCAGCCCCCGTACGCCCCGCTCGCCGTCAGCCGCAGGGCCGTGTCGATCAGGGGGACGTGGCTGAACGCCTGCGGGAAGTTGCCGACCTGGCGCTGGAGCCGCGGGTCCCACTCCTCCGCCAGCAGCCCCAGGTCGTTGCGGAGCGCCAGCAGCCGTTCGAAGAGGTGGCGGGCCTCGTCGACGCGGCCGATCATCGCCAGGTCGTCCGCCATCCAGAACGAGCACGCGAGGAAGGCCCCCTCGTCGCCCTCGAGCCCGTCCACGCCGGCCTCCACACCGGTCGTCGGGTAGCGCAGGATGAACCCGTCGGGCGTGGACAGTTCGCGCTGGATCGCCTCGATGGTGCCGATGACCCGCTTGTCGTCCGGCGGCAGGAAGCCCATCTGCGGGATCAGCAGCAGGGAGGCGTCCAGCTCCTTCGACCCGTACGACTGGGTGAAGGTGTTGCGCTCCTTGTCGTAGCCCTTCTCGCACACGTCCTCGTGGATCTCGTCGCGCAGTTCGCGCCACCGCTCCAGCGGGCCGTCCGCGTCCCCGCTCTCGATCAGCTTGATCGTGCGGTCCACGGCCACCCAGGCCATCACCTTCGAGTGCACGAAGTGGCGGCGCGGGCCGCGCACCTCCCAGATGCCCTCGTCCGGCTGGTCCCAGTGCGCCTCCAGGTAGCGGATCAGCTTCAACTGGAGCACCGAGGCGTAGTCGTTGCGCGCCAGACCCGTCATGTGGCCCAGGTGCAGGGCCTCGGTGACCTCGCCGTACACGTCCAGCTGGAGCTGGTGCGCGGCGCCGTTGCCGACCCGGACCGGGCGGGAGTTCTCGTACCCGGGCAGCCAGTCCAGCTCGGTCTCGCCGAGCTCCCGCTCGCCGGCGATCCCGTACATGATCTGCAGGTTCTCCGGGTCGCCGGCGACCGCGCGCAGCAGCCACTCGCGCCAGGCCTGTGCCTCCTCGCGGTAGCCGGTGCGCAGCAGCGAGGAGAGGGTGATGGCGGCGTCGCGCAGCCACGTGTAGCGGTAGTCCCAGTTGCGGACGCCGCCGATCTCCTCCGGGAGGGAGGTGGTGGGCGCGGCGACGATGCCGCCGGTGGGGCCGTACGTGAGCGCCTTGAGGGTGATCAGGGAGCGGATGACGGCCTCGCGGTAGGGGCCGTGGTACGTGCAGTGGTCGACCCATTCGCGCCAGAACGCGGTGGTGGTCGCCAGGGCCTCCTGCGCGTCCGGGGTCTCCGGGGCGCCCTTGTGGGAGGGCTGCCAGCTGATGCAGAAGGCCTTGCGGTCGCCGGGGCCGACGGTGAAGTCGGAGTACGTCGTCAGGTCCTTGCCGTACGTCTGCACTTCGGTGTCCAGCCAGACCGAGTCCGGGCCGGCGACGGCGACGGTGCGCCCGTCCACCTTGTGCACCCAGGGCACGACCCGACCGTAGCTGAACCGCATGCGCAGCGCGGAGTGCATCGGGACGCGCCCGCTGACGCCCTCCACGATGCGCACCAGCTGCGGTGCGTGGTCCTCGCGGGGCGGCATGAAGTCGATCACGCGGACCGTGCCGCGCGGCGTGTCCCACTCCGATTCCAGGACCAGCGAATCGCCCTGGTAGCGGCGGCGCGTCGCCGCAGGGGCCTCGGCGCCCCCCGGGAACGCCGGGCCGATCCGCCAGAAGCCGTGGTCCTCGGTGCCGAGAAGGCCCGCGAAGACGGCATGGGAGTCGAAACGTGGCAGACACAGCCAGTCCACCGATCCGTCCCGGCAGACCAGTGCGGCGGTCTGCATGTCCCCGATCAGTGCGTAATCCTCGATGCGCCCGGACACGTAGATCTCCAGTCGAACGGCCACGTCCGCCCCGAAGGGCGCTTGCATTGCGCGGTTGCGCGGTCCCGTGGGTGTGGATCCCCGCACTGAGCTCATGATTCCGGATGCGGCCGGGTTACGCCGTCTGCCGGACTGCTCGGCGGCGATGTGAAGCGATATCCGAGCAGGATATGACGGCACCCTAGTGATCTCCTGAAGCCGGGGGACAATGTGACTCGACCAAACGGGTGACCCGTACCGTGACCAGCGCGAACAGCGGCGTGACCGGCCGCGGGACCCGCCGGGGGCCGGATGGTGGCGCTCGGTCGAGCGCCCGTAGCGGCGCGTGGCCGGAGGCGGACGGCCCCGGGCGCTGATAGGCTGGTACCCCGTGGACCGGTGGTCTGCCTGTGCGAATCAGGAGCCCCGAAACCGCAGCTTCGGCGCCCCCTGAGAGCCTCCGGTTCGATGGTGGCCGGCGCCGGACGCACCTTCACTTCGCGACCACGGGAGCCCCCTCTTGGCGACGCCGCCCGCTGCTTTTCGAAACAGCACAGCCATGACGACCAAGCACATCTTCGTCACCGGGGGTGTCGCTTCGTCCCTCGGCAAGGGCCTGACGGCCTCCAGCCTGGGTGCGCTGCTCAAGGCGCGCGGCCTGCGGGTCACGATGCAGAAGCTCGACCCGTACCTGAACGTCGACCCGGGCACGATGAACCCGTTCCAGCACGGCGAGGTGTTCGTCACCAACGACGGCGCCGAGACCGACCTGGACATTGGCCACTACGAGCGCTTCCTCGACGTCGACCTCGACGGCTCGGCGAACGTCACCACCGGCCAGGTCTACTCGCAGGTCATCGCCAAGGAGCGGCGCGGCGAGTACCTCGGTGACACCGTGCAGGTCATCCCGCACATCACCAACGAGATCAAGCACCGCATCCGCCGCATGGCGACCGAGGACGTCGACGTCGTCATCACCGAAGTCGGCGGCACCGTCGGCGACATCGAGTCGCTGCCGTTCCTGGAGACCGTCCGCCAGGTCCGCCACGAGGTCGGCCGCGACAACGTCTTCGTCGTGCACATCTCGCTGCTGCCCTACATCGGCCCCTCCGGCGAGCTGAAGACCAAGCCGACCCAGCACTCGGTCGCGGCCCTGCGCAACATCGGCATCCAGCCCGACGCGATCGTGCTGCGCGCCGACCGCGACGTCCCCACCTCCATCAAGCGGAAGATCTCGCTGATGTGTGACGTGGACGAGGCGGCCGTCGTCGCGGCGATCGACGCCAAGTCGATCTACGACATCCCGAAGGTGCTGCACACCGAGGGCCTCGACGCGTACGTCGTGCGCAAGCTCGACCTGCCGTTCCGCGACGTCGACTGGACGGTCTGGGAGGACCTCCTCGACCGCGTCCACAACCCCCACCACGAGGTCAAGGTCGCGCTCGTCGGCAAGTACATCGACCTGCCCGACGCGTACCTGTCGGTGACCGAGGCGCTGCGCGCCGGCGGTTTCGCCAACAAGGCCCGCGTCCAGATCAAGTGGGTCACCTCCGACGACTGCAAGACCCCGGCGGGCGCCGCGGAGGTGCTCGGCGACGTGGACGCGATCTGCGTGCCCGGCGGCTTCGGCGACCGCGGTGTCAACGGCAAGGTCGGCGCGATCACCTACGCCCGCGAGAACAAGATCCCGCTGCTCGGCCTGTGCCTGGGCCTGCAGTGCGTGGTCATCGAGGCCGCGCGCAACCTGGCGGGCATCGAGGACGCGAACTCCACCGAGTTCGACGCCTCCACCCCGCACCCGGTGATCTCCACGATGGAGGAGCAGCTGGCCTTCGTCGAGGGCGCGGGCGACCTGGGCGGAACGATGCGCCTGGGCATGTACCCGGCGAAGCTCGCCGAGGGTTCGATCGTGCGCGAGGTCTACGGCGACCAGGCGTACGTGGACGAGCGCCACCGCCACCGCTACGAGGTCAACAACGCGTACCGCGGCGAGCTGGAGAAGAAGGCGGGCATCGTCTTCTCCGGCACCTCCCCGGACAACAAGCTCGTCGAGTACGTCGAGTACCCGCGCGAGGTGCACCCCTACCTGGTGGCCACCCAGGCCCACCCGGAGCTGCGCTCGCGCCCGACGCGCCCGCACCCGCTGTTCGCGGGCCTGGTCAAGGCGGCGGTCGAGCGCCAGCAGGCCGCCAAGTGACGGCCTGACCGCATAACGTAGACAGCCGGGGCAAGGCTCTTGCCCCGGCTGTCGCGTTTTCGGAAAGGCACGGGGTACGGATCATGGCCATGGGCATCGCGGACAACGGGGAGTCGTGGGAGGTCATCGCCTCACGGACCCCGTTCGAGGGCGCGAAGACGGCTGTCCGCTCGGAGCAGGTGAGCATGCCGGACGGGTCGGTGGTGCGCCGGGACTACCAGGTGCATCCCGGATCGGTGTGCGTCCTGGCACTGGACGACGAGGGCCGCGTACTGGTCCTGCGCCAGTACCGGCACCCCGTACGGCACAAGCTGTGGGAGCTCCCGGCCGGGCTGCTCGACGTAGCCGGTGAGAACCCGCTGCACGCGGCCCAGCGGGAGCTGTACGAGGAGGCCCACGTCAAGGCGGAGGACTGGCGGGTGCTCGCGGACTTCTTCGCGTCCCCGGGCGGGTCGGACGAGGCGATCCGGGTCTTCCTGGCGCGGGGCCTCTCCGAGGCGGAGGGGGAGCGGTACCAGGTCTCGGAGGAGGAGGCGGACATGGAGATCGACCGCGTCCCCCTCGCCGACCTGGTCAGCGGCATCCTGGAGGGCCGGCTGGGCAACCCGGGCCTGGTGACGGGAGCCCTGGCCCTGTCCGCGGCGCTCGCCGCCCCGGGCGGCCTCGACGCCCTCCGCCCGCCCCAGACCCCCTGGCCGGCCCGCCCGTACGAGGCGTAGCCGCAGCGGGACCACTGCCGGCGCACCCCGGGGACAACCGTGACGCCGGGTACGGGCGCAGCCCGGCGCACCCGGCGCCGGCCGGGTGGCGGCGTGGACCGGCGGGAGTCGTGGCGGCCGGCAGAGGGCCGGGTGCCCGCCGAGCGCCCCGACCGCCGGGCAGGTGCCGGACACCGGCGCGGCGCAGGCGGACCCGTGTGAGCGGCCGGCAGCCGGGCACCGGGCGGGGGGCGCGGCCACGGGGCGTGGTGTGACCATCTGTTGATCCGATTGGGCGATGTGTCCGCCGCGCTCCACACGGGTCGTCGCTCTGCGTGAACTACGCTCGCAACCCGAAGGCAGGGAGAGGAGCGGATCCGTGACGGATTTCGTCGGGCGGCGGCGTGAGCTCAAGGAGCTGCGCGAGGACATCGCACGGACCGGGCTCGACACCCTCTCGGGCCGCAAGGCCAAGGCACCCCGGGCGCGCGTACTGCTCATCGCCGGCCGGCCCGGGTCGGGCCGCACCGCCCTCGCCGAGGCGTTCGTCCGCGAGGTCGCCGAGGACTACCCCGACGGGGTGATCAAGGTGCGCCTCACCGCCCCCGGCGGGGAGACCGTGGCCACCGAGCGGGCGATCCGGACCCTGCTGGAGGGGCTGGGGGAGGCCACACCCCCCGGCGCCGCCGAGGACGAGCTCAGCTCCACCCTGCGCAGCGCACTCGCCGGGCGGCGGATGATCCTGCTCGTCGACGACGCGGCCGACCCGTACCAGGTCGACGCCCTGCTGCCCGACACCCCCGAGTGCCTCGTCGTCATCACCGCCGAAGGGCCCCTCACCGGCATTCCGGATGTCCGCCCCTGCACCCTCGGCGGGCTGGACACCCCCTCCGGGGTCCAGATGCTCGCGCAGCGCATCGGGGACACCCGGATCACCGTCGACCCCCGCGCCGCCGAGGCCCTCGCCGAGGAGTGCGGGGGCCAGCCCGCCGCGCTGGCGCTGGTCGGCGGCTGGCTCGCCGCGCATCCCAAGGCCGCCGTCTCCGACGTGGCCAAGCAGCTCCACGACATGCCCCCCGGCACCAGCGGCCCGCTCGGGCGCGGCTTCCGCCTCGTCTACGAGTCCCTGCCGCAGCCCGCCCAGCGCACCCTCCGGTTGCTGCCGCTCGCCCCCGCCGGGATCGTCGACTCGCACACCGCCTCCGCCCTCGCCGGATGCTCCGTGGCCGCCGCCCAGTCCACGCTCGAGGACTTCGCCGGGCTGGGCCTCGTCCGCCACGCCTCGGGCGGGCTCTTCCTGCTGCCCGGCTGCCTCGCCCCGCTGCTCCAGGCCCTGCTGGAGACCAAGGAGCGCGCGGCCGAGGTCCAGCTGGCCCGGGCCCGGATGCTGGAGCGCACCGTACGCCTGCTGCACTCCTGCCGGGTCATGGCCGAACCCGAGGAGGACGGGGCGGGCGTGACGGACGTACGCGAGAAGCTGGACGGGCTGCCGCGCGCCCTGCGCTTCCCCGACCGGCGGGCCGCCGCCACCTGGCTCGACACCCGGCTGCCCGCGCTGTCCGCGGCCGCCTCCCTGGCCGTGGCCGACGGCGGGCTGGACACCCTGGCGCGCCGGCTGGTCGCGGCCCTCGTACGGGCCCTCGCGGAGCACCGCGGCACCACCGCGGCCGCCCCCGAGCTGTACGGGCTGCACCGCCTGGTCCTGGACGTGGCCGAGCGCCGCGACCTGCACCGGGAGCAGGCCGCGGCCCTGCTGAACCTGGCCGACCTGGACGCCGAGACCGGCCGCACCCAGGAGGCGCTCGAGCGGTACCGGGCCGCACTGGACGCGGGACGGGCGGCGAACGACCCGTACGCGACCGGCCGCGCGATGGAATCCGTAGGCGGCGCCTACCAGGAGCTCGCGGACTGGCACCGGGCCGCCGACTGGTTCGGCCGGGCCCTGACCCAGGCCCTCGCGCGCGGGGAGCGGGCGGACGAGGCCCGGCTGTACGGACGGCTCGGCAACGTGCACACGTACGCCGGCCGCTACGGGGACGCGCTGCGCAGCTGGCGGACCGCCGCCGCGGGGTACCGGAAACTGGCCGATGTGCCGGGCCAGGCAAAGGCGTTGAGCGAGATGGCGCGAATCCAGGAGTACGCCGGGCGGCCCGAGGAATCCCTGCACACCTGCCGGGAGGCGGTGGAGCTCGCGCGCCGGGCCGGAGACCTGCGGCTTCAGGCCGCGCTCCAGGTGCGCCTCGCCGACACCCTCGACCGGCTGGGCGACCCGGCCGCTGCAAGGCTGCACCGCTCGGCGGCCGACAGATTGCTGGGAGACGACCCCGCAGCCTGCGAAATCCGTAGTGGTTCCGACTGAGATTATTGGTTTGCAAGGCTAGACAGCGCGTCGTCCTTCATTAGACTGGCTTCACCACGACATCCCGTGGTGCATCCCGTTGCGCGTTCTTGTGGGCGGGTATGTATGGAAGTGCCCCGAAAATCCCCTGAGCCAAGGACCGTGATCGACGATGAAGGTCGGCATCCCCCGCGAGGTCAAGAACAACGAGTTCCGGGTCGCCATCACGCCCGCCGGCGTGCATGAGCTGGTCCGTAACGGCCACCAGGTCTTCATCGAGCAGAACGCCGGTGTCGGCTCCTCGATCACGGACGCGGAGTACGTCGCCGCCGGCGCCGAGATCCTCGGCACCGCCGACGAGGTCTGGGCCACCGCCGACCTGCTGCTGAAGGTCAAGGAGCCCATCGCCGAGGAGTACCACCGCCTCCGCAAGGACCAGACCCTCTTCACCTACCTGCACCTGGCGGCCTCCCGCGAGTGCACGGACGCCCTCCTGGAGTCCGGCACCACCGCCATCGCGTACGAGACGGTCGAGCTCGCCAACCGCGCGCTGCCGCTGCTCGCCCCGATGTCCGAGGTCGCGGGCCGCCTGGCCCCGCAGGTCGGCGCCTACCACCTGATGCGCTCGGCCGGCGGCCGCGGCGTGCTCCCCGGCGGTGTCCCCGGCACCCACGCCGGCGAGTGCGTGGTCATCGGCGGCGGCGTCTCCGGCTGGAACGCCGCGCAGATCGCCATCGGCATGGGCTTCCACGTGACCCTGCTCGACCGGGACATCAACAAGCTCCGCGAGGCCGACAAGATCTTCGGCACGAAGATCAAGACGATCGTCTCCAACGCCTACGAGCTGGAGAAGGCCGTCGTCGAGGCCGACCTCGTCATCGGCGCGGTGCTGATCCCGGGTGCGAAGGCCCCGAAGCTGGTCACCAACGAGCTCGTCGCCAAGATGAAGCCCGGAAGTGTCCTTGTCGACATTGCGATCGACCAGGGCGGCTGCTTCGAGGACTCCCGTCCGACCACCCACGCCGAGCCGACCTTCCAGGTCCACAACTCGGTCTTCTACTGCGTCGCCAACATGCCGGGCGCGGTGCCGAACACCTCCACCTACGCGCTGACCAACGCCACGCTGCCCTACATCGTGCAGCTCGCGAACCTCGGCTGGGTCGAGGCGCTGCGTCGTGACCCCGCGCTCGGACTGGGCCTCAACACCCATGACGGCCAGGTCGTTTACGGCCCGGTCGCCGAGGCCCACGGCCTGCCGACCCTCGAGCTGAGCACGCTGCTCGGCTGATCGGTCAGACCCCGTCAACGACTGACGTCAATCTCACGTATCCGGCCGGACCTTGCCCGCAAGGTCCGGCCGGACGCGTTTGCGAGGGGCGAACGGGCGCGGCTCAACTCGCCTCGAACGTAACCCTTTAACCCTTTCGCACACCCGCGAAACTTCGCAGCGACAGCCCGGACGCCCTTGACAGAGTGGTGTTCGGTTGCCGACACATCGTTGCCGGTCCGACGGATTGTGTTGCCGCTGAGTGGTGACACGCCATAGAGTCGCCAACCGTCGGCATGGTGCCACGCTGACCTATCGATAAGTGTCCTGGTCACGTCCGAGGAGGTAAGACGACTTGTGAATGAGTCGACATTTGCTCCCGGAGGTGGTCGAGCAGGGACGCGCCCCCAGCGTCCTGCAGGCGCGGAGGTACCCCCGGACCGGGGCCAAGGACCCGCCGGACTCGAAGAGGTCGGCTCCGTCGCGGTCCGCACCTTCGCAAACCACCAGCACATGACGACGCCCCAAAAGAGCATGGACGGCCTAGACGTGAACTCCAGGGCCGGCGACCTGAGCGGCGAAAAGCCCGCGGGTTTCGCCGACTACGAAAATGTGCCCGAGGGGCACTTCTACGACCCGGACGCGGAGTACGAGCCCGACCCCGAGTACGCGGCCACCCTCGCCCCCGACGCTGCCCGCCAGCGCCGTGAGCGGATCGGCCCGACCGGACGGCCGCTGCCGTACTTCCCGATCCCGGGTCCGCTGACCGACCACGGTCCGGCGAAGATCATCGCGATGTGCAACCAGAAGGGCGGCGTGGGCAAGACGACGTCGACCATCAACCTGGGCGCCGCACTCGCCGAGTACGGGCGCCGCGTGCTGCTCGTCGACTTCGACCC
Organism: Streptomyces sp. NPDC031132; assembly: GCF_055570595.1. Lineage (NCBI taxonomy): Bacteria > Bacillati > Actinomycetota > Actinomycetes > Kitasatosporales > Streptomycetaceae > Streptomyces > Streptomyces sp. NPDC031132. Next base: position 251,860 of record NZ_JBVIGX010000010.1, on the reverse strand, counting down.
GCAGGGCGCACTGTCCGTGGGCCTCGGCGTGAACCCGATGGAACTCGACCTGACGGTCTACAACCTGCTCATGGAGCGGGGCATGTCGGCCGACGAGGTGCTGCTCAAGACGGCGGTCCCCAACATGGACTTGCTGCCGAGCAACATCGACCTGTCCGCTGCAGAAGTGCAGTTGGTCAGCGAGGTCGCGAGAGAGTCGACGCTGCAGCGGGCGCTGAAACCCCTGATGGCCGACTACGACTACATCGTGATCGACTGTCAGCCCTCGCTCGGCCTGCTGACCGTGAACGCCCTGACGGCGGCTCACAAGGTCATCGTGCCCCTGGAGTGCGAGTTCTTCGCGCTGCGCGGTGTGGCGCTGCTGACCGAGACCATCGAGAAGGTGCAGGAGCGGCTCAACCCCGAGCTGGAGCTCGACGGCATCCTCGCCACGATGTACGACTCCCGTACGGTGCACAGCCGTGAGGTGCTGGCGCGCGTCGTCGAGGCCTTCGACGACCACGTCTACCACACGGTCATCGGCCGGACGGTGCGCTTCCCGGAGACCACGGTCGCCGGTGAGCCGATCACCACGTACGCCTCCAACTCCGTCGGGGCCGCCGCCTATCGCCAGCTGGCCAGGGAGGTGCTCGCCCGGTGTCCCGCCGAGTGAGTCTGCCCGGAGCCGACGAACTGTTCCGTACGACCGGGGGGATGGCGCTGCAGTCGTCCTCTCCGAGGCGGGGCCCGGAGGAGACACCCGCCGGGGAGCACGCGGCGGCTTCGGCGGAGGGCACGGCGGGGGAGGGCCGCAGCCGGGAGGCCGCGGCCGGTACGGAGCCGGTGGTGGCTGCACCCCGGCGCCCGCAGGAAGGTTCTGTCAGTCCGGAACCCCGGCGGGGCAAGGGCCAGGGCCGCGGGGCGAACCGTCGGCCCAGCGGGCGGGAACGGCATGACGAGAAGATCACGGTCTACGTCTCCGCCGAGGAGCTCATGGACCTGGAGCACGCGCGGCTGGTGCTGCGCGGGGAGCACGGTCTGGCGGTCGACCGCGGCCGCATCGTCCGCGAGGCGGTGGCGGTCGTCCTGGCGGACCTGGAGTCCCGCGGCGACGCGAGCATCCTGGTCCGCAGACTCCGCGGCCGCTGAGCGGCTGACTGGCTGACGGGTGGGCGGGCTGCCGCCTGACGCCTGTCGTCTCCGCCTGACGCCTGACGCCTGCCGACTGACGCCTGACCGGTGGACCGGCTGGGCGCCGGGCGTTGCCGGGCCGGCGGCCGGTGATGGGGACCCGTGGTGATGGCGGTGTTTTCCGCGGCGCGGTGCCGGGCGGGTGCGGGGCATGCCCCGCAAGCAGGCCCGCAGCCGCCCCTGCCCGCCGGGCCTGATGCCGGATGCGGCCTGCGGCTCGTCTTCCCCGCACCTCAGGACGCCCCCACCGTCGTCCCGGCCCACGTACCCGCACCATCCGATCACCGGGCGCTGTCCGTCGGCCGTGACCGTGGCCGATGTCGATCTGATGACGATTGCGACCGGTGGACCCCCTTACCCGTGGTGACCGGTGCCCCATTCGACGTGAGGGCCCGTGACGGGCGGTCGGAAGGCGGGGAGGGCGGGCGCCGGGCCCTGCTTCGACTGCACCCCGGTGGGGATCTCGCGCTCCCGGCTCCGTGGCTCCCCCACTCCGCCGGTCGACCTCCCGCTCCCGCCCCGCGGCCTCCGGCCCCGGCCGGAACCCCGGCCGGTACCCGGCCCGTCCCCACCCCCCTCCCCGGGCGGAGCTCCCAGCTCCGTGGCTTCCCCCGTTCCGCCGGTCGACCTCCCGCTCCCGCCCCGCGGCCGGTACCCGGCCGGTACCCGGCCGGTACCCGGCCGGTACCCGGCGGGTACCCGGCCGGTACCCGGCGGGTCCCCGGGCGGAGCTCCCGGCTCCGTGGCTTCCCCCGTTCCGCCGGTCGACCTCCCGCTCCCGCCCCGCGGCCTCCGGCCCCGGCCGGAACCCCAGCCGGTCCCCACCCTCCTCCCCGGGCGGGTCCGGGGGAGGGGGGTGGGGGGAGCGTGGCAGCCTTGGGGGTGGCCGCCGACCCCCTCCGTACCGCCTTGGACCGTGATGCCCCTTCCCGCCGATCCCGGCCGCCCCGCCCGCCGCAGTCTGGGGCGCGGGCCGGGTGCCCAGACCGCGACCGAGCCGCCGGACGCCCACGTGCCCCCTGAGGGGCCCGTGGCCGACGTGGCGGGCGAGGACTCCGTCCGGCCCCCCGAGACCGCTGACGCGCCCGCAGGGGCCCCGCAGGAGCCCGTGGAGGGCCCAGCGGGAGCGTCCGCGGGCGCCGACGGGCGGTTCACCTTGCGGCTCGCCAACTTCGAGGGGCCCTTCGACCTGCTGCTCCAGCTGATCTCCCGGCACAAGCTCGACGTCACCGAGGTCGCCCTCTCCAAGGTCACCGACGAGTTCATGGCGCACATCCGCGCCATGGGCCCCGACTGGGACCTCGACCAGACCACCGAGTTCCTCGTGGTCGCCGCCACCCTGCTCGACCTGAAGGCCGCCCGCCTGCTGCCCGCCGCCGAGGTCGAGGACGAGGCCGACCTCGCCCTGCTCGAAGCCCGCGACCTGCTCTTCGCCCGCCTGCTGCAGTACCGCGCGTACAAACAGATCGCCGAGATCTTCGAGCAGCGGGCCGAAGCCGAGGGCCGCCGCTACCCCCGTACCGTCGGCCTCGAGGACCACCACGCGGAGCTCCTGCCCGAGGTCGTCATCAGCATCGGCGCCGAGGGGTTCGCCCGGCTGGCGGTCAAGGCCATGCAGCCCAAGGCCAAGCCGCAGGTGTACGTCGACCACATCCACGCCCCGCTCGTCAGCGTGCGCGAACAGGCCGCCGTGGTGGTCGCGCTGCTCAAGGCGCGCGGCGAGGCCACCTTCCAGGAGCTCACCGAGGACGCCGAGGACACGCTCACCGTCGTGGCGCGCTTCCTGGCCCTTCTCGAGCTCTACCGCGAGAAGGCGGTGGTCCTCGACCAGGAGGAAGCCCTGCGGACGCTCACCGTCCGCTGGAGCGGCGGGGACGGCGACGGGATGCCGACCGTCACCGACGAGTTCGATCAGATCGTGGAGGTCAAGGAATGAGCGACGTGGCCGAGCTCGCACTGAAGCCGGCCCTGGAGGCCGTCCTCATGGTCGTGGACGAGCCCGCGACCGAGGCGCACCTCGCCAAGGTGCTGGACCGCACCCCGCGCGAGGTCGCGGACGCCCTGCGCGAACTGGCCGACGAGTACACCGTCCAGGGGCGCGGCTTCGAGCTGCGGCTCGTCGCCGGCGGCTGGCGTTTCTACACCCGGGCGGAGTACTCGGACGCCGTCGAGCGCTTCGTACTGGACGGCCAGCAGGCCCGGCTGACGCAGGCCGCGCTGGAGACCCTGGCGGTCGTCGCGTACCGCCAGCCGGTGAGCCGCTCGCGGGTCTCGGCGGTCCGCGGAGTGAACTGCGACGGGGTCATGCGGACCCTGCTCCAGCGCGGTCTGGTGGCCGAGGCGGGCACGGAACCCGAAACAGGTGCGATCCTGTACAGGACGACGAACTACTTTCTGGAGCGGATGGGCCTGCGTGGCCTGGACGAGCTCCCGGAGCTCGCGCCCTTCCTCCCCGAGGCGGACGCGATCGAAGCCGAGACGCAAGAGGGTGTTCCGTCGTTCGATCCGGATGCACCGGATACCGATGAAGACGACAAGACGACGGAACTTTGATGCGAAGCAGCGGCAACGGCAACGGTGGCGGCAACAGGAACAGCGGCGGCGGTGGTGGCGGGCGCGGTGGCTCCCGCGGCGGCAGCTCCAGCGGTGGCGGTGGTGGCTACCGCGGTAGCGGCTCCGGCGGTGGCAGCGGCTCGGGCGGTGGCTCTCGTGGCGGCAGCTCCGGCGGTGGCTACCAGGGCGGTGGCTCTCGTGGCGGCAGCTCCGGCAGCGGCTCGGGCGGTGGCTCTCGTGGCGGCAGCTCCGGCGGTGGCTACCAGGGCGGTGGCTCTCGTGGCGGCAGCTCCGGCGGTGGCTACCAGGGCGGTGGCTCCCGTGGCGGCAGCTCCGGCGGTGGCTACCAGGGCGGTGGCTCCCGTGGCGGCAGCTCCGGCGGTGGCTACCGCAGCGGCGGCAGCTCCGGTGGCGGTTACCAGGGCGGCGGCTCCGACTCGCGTGACCGCGACCGCGAGCAGGCCCCCCGCATCCGCAACCCCCGCCCCGAGGAGCGCCGCTACGACGTCGGCCCCGAGGGCGAGCGCAGCCGCGGCGGCGCCAAGGCCGGCGGCGGCGGTGCCCGCGGCGCGGCCGACGGCAACCGCGGTGGCGGTGCCCGCGGCGACGCGGCGCGCGGCGGCGCCAAGGGCGGACCCCGCACCTCCAAGACCCCCGGCATCGGCGGGGCCGGCGGCCCGCGCCGCGGCCCCGGCAGCCGCAGCGGCCAGTCCCGCCCGCGCGAGCTGGACGCGCGGATCGAGGAGCGCGTGCGCGACCGGTACGCCGAAAAGCCCGTGATCAAGACCCCGAAGACCTTCCCGGGCGCCGAGGAGGAAGGCGAGCGCCTGCAGAAGGTGCTCGCCCGTGCCGGCATGGGCTCGCGCCGCGCGTGCGAGGAGCTCATCGAGCAGGCCCGCGTCGAGGTCAACGGCGAGATCGTGCTGGAGCAGGGCAAGCGCGTCCAGCCGAAGGACGAGATCAAGGTCGACGGCCTGACGGTCGCCACCCAGTCGTACCTGTTCTTCGCGCTGAACAAGCCTGCCGGTGTCGTCTCCACCATGGAGGACCCGGACGGCCGCCAGTGCCTCGGCGACTACGTCACCAACCGCGAGACCCGGCTCTTCCACGTCGGCCGGCTCGACACCGAGACCGAGGGCATCATCCTCCTCACCAACCACGGTGAGCTGGCCCACCGCCTCACGCACCCGAAGTACGGCGTGAAGAAGACGTACGTCGCCGCCATCACCGGCCCGCTCCCGCGCGAGATCGGCAAGCGCCTCAAGGACGGCATCGAGCTGGAGGACGGGTACGCCCGCGCCGACCACTTCCGCGTCGTCGACCAGGTCGGCAAGAACTACCTGGTCGAGGTGACCCTCCACGAGGGCCGCAAGCACATCGTCCGCCGCATGATGGCGGAGGCCGGGTTCCCGGTCGAGAAGCTCGTACGCACCTCCTTCGGCCCGATCGAGCTGGGCGACCAGAAGTCCGGCTGGCTGCGCCGCCTGACGAACACCGAGGTCGGCATGCTCATGCGCGAGGTCGGCCTGTAGCCCCTCCGCTCCTGAGAGACGAAAGCCCGCAGTGCCCCCGTGGCACTGCGGGCTTTTCGCTTGTCAGGGACCCGCCCTCCTGTTTATAGTCAATATGACCATTAAAGAACGAGGGGGGTCGGCCGTCATGAGCTGGACCGAAATCCTGGGCTTCGCCACCGGAGCCCTGTGCGTCTGGCTCGTCGCCCGGCAGCACGTCGCGAACTGGCCGATCGGCATCGCCAACAACGTCTTCTTCATCGTGCTCTTCGCCCGGTCCGGCCTGTACGCCGACGCCGGGCTCCAGATCGTCTTCATCGCCCTCGCCGCGTACGGCTGGTGGTCCTGGACCCACGGGGGTGGACCAGGATCCGCAGAGGCCCTGCCGGTGCGCCGCACCACGCGCACCGAATGGGCCGTACTGGCCGCGGCGGGGGCGGTGGGGGTGCTCGGGCTCACGCTCCTGCTCAGCCGGGTCACCGACTCCACCGTCCCGTTCTGGGACGCCCTGACCACCGGGCTCTCGCTCATGGCCACGTACGGGCAGTGCCGCAAGCTCGTCGAGTCGTGGTGGCTGTGGATCGCCGCCGACCTCGTGTACATCCCGCTGTACGCCTACAAGGGGCTGTACCTGACCTCTGCCCTGTACGTCGGCTTCCTCGCGCTCTGCGTGGTCGGCCTGCTCGGCTGGCGGCGCACGCTGCCGGCGCGGGGCGCCCGTACGGCGGCGGAGGCGGCGGCATGAGCGGCATCAGCGGGACGAAGCGCTTCGGGCACGGGCTGGTGCTGGGCAAGTTCTACCCGCCGCACGCCGGCCACCACCACCTCGTGCGCACCGCCCAGGAGCAGTGCGAGCGGCTGACCGTGCTGGTGTGCGCCGCCTCGGTGGAATCGGTGCCGCTCGCCGACCGGGTGGCCTGGATGTGCGAGGCGCACCCGGGGGCGGACGTCGTCGGCGCCGTCGACGACATCCCGGTCGACCTGCACGACCCGGCGGTCTGGGAGGCGCACATGGCGGTCTTCCGGGGCGCGGTGCCCGGGCCGGTCGACGCCGTCTTCACCTCGGAGGAGTACGGGAGCGAGCTCGCCCGGCGGTTCGGGGCCGAGGAGGTCTGCGTGGACCCGGGGCGGACGCGGTTCCCCGTCTCCGGGACGGCGGTACGGGCGGACCCGGCCGGGAACTGGGAGTTCCTGGGGCCGGGCGTACGCGCCGCCCTGACCCGGCGGATCGTCGTACTCGGCGCCGAGTCGACCGGTACCACGACCCTGTCGCGGGCGCTCGCGGCCCACTACCGGGCGCGCGGCGGGGTCTGGGCCGGTACGGGCTGGGTCGCGGAGTACGGGCGCACGTACAGCGAGGAGAAGCTCGCGGCGGCGCGGGCGGCGGACCCGGCGGCGACCTGGGAGGACGTGTCCTTCGGGTCCGAGGAGTTCCCGGTGATCGCGCGGCGGCAGGACGCGGAGGAGGAGCGGGCGGCCCGGACGGGTTCACCGGTGCTGATCTGCGACACCGACTCCTTCGCGACCGGCATCTGGCACGAGCGGTACACGGGAGGGCGCAGCGAGGAGGTCGAGAAGATCGCCGCGCTGACGCACCGGGACCTGTACCTCCTCACGGACCACGCGGACGTGCCCTTCGAGGACGACGGCCTGCGCGACGGAGCGCACCTGAGACCTTGGATGACGGACCGCTTCCGCGAGGAACTCACGTGCACGGGCAGGCGCTTCCTGACCCTGCGCGGGGACCGTGAGACGCGGCTGGCGACGGCCGTCGCGGCCGTCGACGAACTGCTCGCCGGAGGCTGGCACTTCGCGGACCCGCTGCCGGAGCACCGATGACGACGGCCTACGACCCGCACGCGTTCGAACCCTTCGCGGTGACGGTCGACCTGGCGGTGTTCACCGTACGGGGCGGGGCGCTGCACGTGCTGCTGATCCGGCGCGGGCAGGAGCCGTACGCGGGAGCCTGGGCGCTGCCCGGCGGCTTTCTGCTGCCCAGGGAGTCCGCGGAGACGGCGGCCCGCCGGGAACTGGCCGAGGAGACCGGCCTGTCGGAGGCGGTCGTCGCCGCGCTCCACCTGGAGCAGCTGCGCACGTACAGCGAACCGGACCGCGACCCCCGGATGCGGGTCGTCTCGGTGGCCTTCACCGCCCTGGTCCCGGACATGCCGGAGCCGGCGGCGCACGGCGGCGGCGACGCGGCCCAGGCGCGCTGGGTGCCGGTGGGGGAGGCCGGGGAGGCTGCGGAGGACCTGGCCTTCGACCACGCGCTGATCCTGGCGGACGCCCGGTCCCGGGTCGGCGCGAAGCTCGAGTACACCTGCCTGGCGACGGGGTTCTGCCCGCCCGAATTCACCCTCGGGGAGCTCCAGTCCGTCTACGAGACCGTCTGGGGCACCGCCCTGGACCGCCCCAACTTCCGCCGCAAGGTCCTGGCCACGCCCGGCTTCGTCGAGGCCGTCCCGGGAGCCGCCCGGCTGACCGGAGGCCGCGGCAAACCGGCCGCGCTGTACCGGGCGGGCCCGGCGACCGCCCTGCACCCGCCCCTGCTCCGCCCCACGGAAGGACACCGGAAATGACCCTGGCCCCGAAGAAGCCGGCGGCGACCGGAGCCCTCGTCGGCCTCGCCCTCGGCGACGCGCTGGGCTTCCCGACCGAGTTCAACGACGTCCCGTCGATCCTGGCGAAGACCGGTCCTTGGCGGCAGATGGAGCTGCCCCGCCCGGCGATCGTCACGGACGACACCCAGATGACGCTGGCCCTGGCGCGCGGCATCCGGACGGCAACGGAGCGCGGCCGGATCGGCCCGCTGAGGCTGACCCGCCCGGTCCGCGACGAATTCGTCGACTGGTACCACTCACCGGAGAACAACAGGGCGCCCGGCAACACGTGCCTGCGGGCGTGCAATCTGCTGAACGACCCCGCCCGGGACTGGCGGGACGCGAGCCAGATCGGCTCCAAGGGCTGCGGGGCCAACATGCGGGTGGTCCCGGCGGGCCTGGTCCCCGGCTGGACGGAGGAGGAACGCGCCGGCGCGGCCCAGCTCCAGTCGGCCCTGACCCACGGTCACCCGACGGCCCTGGCTGCCTCGGACCTCACGGCCCGGGCGGTCCACCTTCTCGCGCAAGGCACGGAGGTGACGGGCCTGGTCGGCCAGCTCCGCTCGTACGCCCTGGACCACCGCACCCACTACCACGAGCGCTGGCTGGGCGACTTGTGGATGCGCACGGCGTCGGACGCGACCCCGGAGTCCTTCATCGCCCGCGGCTGGGACGACTGCCTGACGGCCCTGGACCGCCTGACGGCGGCCCTTCGGACCCCGTCCCCGGAAACGGACCCGTGCCTGACGACGGGCGACGGCTGGATCGCGGAGGAGGCCCTGGCCACGGCCCTCCAGTGCTTCCTCCTCTTCCCGGAGGACCCGCTGACGGCCCTGCGCCGCGCAGCCTGCACGAGGGGCGACTCGGACTCGATCGCCTGCCTGGCCGGCGCCTTCGCAGGCGCCCACCTGGGCCCGGACGTCTGGCCCCGCGACTGGGAGGGCCGCATCGAGTACCGGGACGAACTCCTGGCCTTCGGCACCCTCTGGGATGCTTGATCCATGCTGGATGCACTGAGCATCGACCTGCGCGGGGCCCACCTCCTGCCGGCGTCGGCCCTGCTCGGCCTGCGCGAGCCGGGGGACCTCGTCACCCACGACCTGCGCAACACGGCCCGGCGGCCGGCACGGCCGGATCCCGCGTCCGCGCTGTCGGCGCAGGTGTCGGCGTACGACGCGCTCGACGACCTCGTCGTCCGGTGTCGTCAGCTAGACGGCTGACGCGCGGCGGGTGCGGAGGAGGAAGTCCTCCACGCGGGCCTGGTCCGGTTCCGGGGGCAGGGGGGTGGTGGTCAGGGCCGTTTCCGACTCCGTCGTCAGGCGGGTCATCCAGGTGTCGACCTCGGGCCAGGTGAGTTCGCCGCGTTTGACCGCCAGGAGGCGGTCGCGGTGCTCGGTGGCGTCGATCGTCAGGCGGCCCGTGCGCAGGAGGTCGCGGCAGGACAGGAGCAGGCGCAGCAGGTGCATGGCGTGCTTCCAGCGCGGGGCGCCGTGGATGCGGACGTCCGCGACGAGTTTGGCGTGCTGGGACGCCGCGTACCGGGTGAAGGTGGTGTGGGCCCTGCGGGAGAGGAAGGCCTCCCGCAGGGAGAGGAGTTCCTCGCCCACCGGAGTCAGCCGTTCCACCAGCGGGGAGTGCAGGCACTCCAGGATGTTCGGGTTGGCGCGCAGGGCGAGTTCGCAGAAGCGTTCCAGCTCCCAGGAGAACTCCTCCTCCCGCGGGCCCTCCACATGCGTCGGCGGCTTCTCGAAGCGCCAGAAGAGAGGGGTCGGGGCCAGGTAGACGCCGCGCCGGTCGGTGTCGCTGTCCTCCGTGGCCAGGCCGAACGCCCGGGAGCCCATGACGCACGCGTAGACCGTGTGGTCGCGTACCAGGGTGAGGTTCAGGGCTTCCGCGGGCGTCGACTGCTCGTTCATCCGGGGAGCGTAGGCGGGCGCGGCTGCGCTACGCGAGCGAGATATTGCCGTCCGGAGCCACCGTGATCTTCTTCTCCGCCAGGGGGCGGGTGGCCGGGCCGTGGGCCACGGCGCCGTCCGCGATCTCGAACTTGCTGCCGTGACAGGGGCAGTCGATGGTGCCGGCCTCCACCTTGTTCACGAGGCAGCCCTGGTGCGTGCACACCGCCGTGAAGCAGCGGAAGGACCCGGCCGTGGGCTGGGTGACGACCAGCTTCTCCTCCTTGAGGATCGTGCCGCCGCCCACCGGTACGGCAGAGGACTTCAGCAGGGCCTTGCCCGTACCCGCCCCGGGCGAGGGGGTCTGCGCCGCCTGCGGGGTGGAGGCGCTGCCCGGCTCGCTCTTCGGGTTCTTGTCCTCGCCGCCGCACGCGGTGAGCGTGCCGCCGGCCAGCGCGGCGGCGGCACCTGCCGCCAGTACCGTGCGACGGGCGGTCGGCGTGGGGTCGCTCATGGGGTTGCTCCTCGATCCGGTCCGGCATGGGGGGATGGCGAGCAGCATCCTGGCGCGTCCCGGGCCGCAGGAGAAGCCCCCGCGCCGCCGGGCTCAGGACCCCTGCCCCCACGGGGTCAGTTCCGCCGGGCCGCCCGCAGTACGGACGACCTCCCAGACGCGGACCACGGCCGCCCGGTCCAGCGGGCCGTGGACGTGCGGGTAGCGGCCGCCGGATTCACCCTCGCGGCGGACCTCCGAGGTCAGGGCCCGTTCGTCGAGCTCGACGGCCAGCAGCGGACCCGGTACGTCGCGGTAGTGCGCGTCCGCGATCTCGAGCACCGTCGGGCGGTCCGCCGAGCAGTGCACGAAGCCTTCGGAGTCGAGTGAGGAGGGGGCGTACGGGAGCTCGGGCGCGGCGGTCCAGTCGGCGAGCGGAACGATGTGGAAGATCATGCCGACGGTTTTACCGCAGCCGCCGCCGACTTCCCGTACCGAGTGGCGGCTCGGGGCGGAGTGGGCGAGGTTGATCGTGCGCCGAGGGCCCGGCCGCCGTCCCACATGACGGGCTGCCGGGCCGTCGTGCCGTGTGCGCTGGCTACCCTGGCCCTGACGTGCCGTGAGGCACCCGTACCCGGTGCCCACCCGTATCCGCATCCGCATCTGTATCCGTATCCGCATCCCTGGAGCGCCCCGTGAGAACCGCCGTCGTCATCGGAACCGGACTGATCGGCACCTCCGCGGCGCTCGCCCTGACCGCCCGCGGGATCACCGTCCACCTCGCCGACCACGATCCCGCCCAGGCCCGTACGGCCGCCGCCCTCGGCGCCGGCACCGACGAGGCCCCCGACGGCCAGGTCGACCTCGCGATCGTCGCCGTACCGCCGGCCCACGTGGCGGCGACCCTGGCCGACGCGATCGGCCGCGGCGTGGCCCGCGCGTACGTGGACGTGGCCAGCGTCAAGGGCGGTCCGCGCCGGGAGCTCGCGGCCCTCGGCGTGGACGTCACCGCGTACATCGGGACCCACCCCATGGCCGGCAAGGAGCAGTCGGGGCCGCTGGCCGCGACGGCCGACCTCTTCGAGGGCCGGCCCTGGGTGCTGACCCCGACCCGGGACACCGACCACGAGGTGCTCAACCTGGCGCTCGAGCTGGTGGCCCTGTGCAAGGCCGTACCGGTGGTCATGGACGCCGATGCGCACGACCGGGCGGTGGCGCTGGTCTCGCACACCCCGCAGCTGGTGTCCAGCATGGTCGCGGCGCGCCTCGAGGAGGCCGACGAGACGGCGGTACGGCTGTGCGGGCAGGGGATCCGGGACGTGACGCGGATCGCCGCCTCCGATCCGCGGATGTGGGTGGAGATCCTCTCCGCGAACCCGGGCCCGGTGGCCGACGTCCTCGCCGGGATCGCCTCCGACCTGGAGGCCACGGTCGACGCGCTGCGCGGGCTCCAGTCCGCGGACGTCGAGAAGCGGCGCGGCGGCGCGGCCGGCATCGAGGACGTGCTGAAGCGGGGCAACGCGGGCCGGGTCCGGGTGCCGGGCAAGCACGGCGCGGCGCCCATCGCGTACGAGACGGTCGCCGTCCTGATCAGCGACCAGCCGGGCGAGCTCGCGCGGATCTTCGCCGACGCCGGGCGGGCCGGGGTCAACATCGAGGACGTACGGATCGAGCACGCCACGGGCCAGCAGGCCGGTCTGGTACAGCTGATGGTCGACCCGAGGGCGGCCGCCGCCCTCACCGCGGAGCTGCGCGAACGGGGCTGGGCCCTGCGCCAGCAGTAGTCCCGCGGGCCGCCTCCCCGGTACTGGGCGGCGCCGGTGCCGGGGGCCGGTAACCTTGGTGAGGGGCGCTTTGGCGCGCCCGGACACGTACGCGCAACCAGGAAGGTGCCCGCACCGTGGAAACCGCAGCTCCGTCCGCCGTGATCGTCGCCATCGACGGTCCCTCCGGCACGGGCAAGTCCAGCACCTCCAAGGCCGTGGCCGCCAAGCTCGGGCTGCGCTACCTGGACACCGGTGCCCAGTACCGGGCCATCACCTGGTGGATGATCACCAACGGGATCGACACCGACGATCCGCACGCCATCGCCGTGGCGGCCGGCAAGCCCGGCATCGTCTCCGGTACGGACCCGGCCGCGCCGACCATCACGGTCGACGGCCTGGACGCCTCCGGACCGATCCGCACGCAGGAGGTCACCTCCAAGGTCAGCGCCGTCAGCGCCGTCCCCGAGGTGCGCACCCTGATCACCGAGCTCCAGCGCTCCATCGCCGCCGCGGCGGAGGGCGGGATCGTCGTCGAGGGGCGGGACATCGGCACCACCGTCCTGCCCGACGCCGACCTCAAGATCTTCCTGACCGCGTCGCCCGAGGCCCGCGCCGCGCGCCGCAGCGGTGAGCTGCGCGGCAAGGAGGCCACGGACCTCGCGGCCACCAGGGAAGCCCTGATCAAGCGCGACGCCGCCGACTCGGGCCGCAAGACCTCCCCGCTGGCCAAGGCCGGCGACGCCGTCGAGGTGGACACCACCGAGCTCACGCTCGACCAGGTGATCGAGTGCGTCGTGACCTTGGTGGAAGAGAAGCGGGCGGGGCGCAAGTGAGCGGAACGCCCTCCCCCAAGGGTGCGGCGCTCGGGCGGCGGATCGGCATCGGCCTCATGTACGGGCTGTGGAAACCGCGCGTACTGGGCGCCTGGCGCGTGCCCGCCTCGGGTCCCGTCATCCTTGCCGTGAACCACGCGCACAACATCGACGGGCCCATGGTCATGGGCACCGCGCCGCGGCCGCTGCACTTCCTCGTCAAGAAGGAGGCGTACGTCGGCCCGCTCGGCCCGTTCCTGGACGGGATCGGCCAGGTCAAGGTCGACCGTACGGGCGCGGACCGGGGCGCGATCAGCAAGGCGCTCGCGGTGCTCGACAACGGCGGGGCCCTGGGGATCTTCCCCGAGGGCACCCGGGGCGAGGGCGACTTCGCCTCGCTGCGCGCCGGGCTCGCGTACTTCGCGGTCCGCAGCGGCGCTCCCGTCGTGCCCGTGGCCGTGCTGGGGAGCACCGAGCGCCAAGGGCGGCTGGTCCGCGGGCTGCCGCCCTTCAAGAGCAGGGTCGACGTCGTCTTCGGCTCCGCCTTCGACGCGGGCGACGGCACCGGCCGCCGCACCAAAACGGCCCTGGACGAGGCCACCGTACGCATCCAGAGCAGGCTGACCGCCCACCTGGCCGACGCCAAGCGCCTGACCGGGCGCTGAGCGAGACTTGACCCTAGTAGTGGAACCGCGCTGCGCGGGCACCACCGACCACCACGAACGACGAGGAACGGACTTCATGAACGACCAGCACGACCACGGAGCGCTCGGCGATGCCGAGTACGCGGAGTTCATGGAGCTCGCCGCGGAGGAAGGCTTCGACGTAGAGGACGTCGAGGGCGCGATCGCGGAGGCCGGCCACGGGCCGCTGCCCGTGCTCGCCGTCGTCGGCCGCCCCAATGTCGGCAAGTCGACCCTGGTGAACCGCATCATCGGCCGCCGCGAGGCGGTCGTCGAGGACAAGCCCGGCGTCACCCGCGACCGCGTCACGTACGAGGCCGAGTGGGCCGGCCGCCGGTTCAAGGTCGTCGACACCGGTGGCTGGGAGCAGGACGTCCTCGGCATCGACGCCGCCGTCGCCGCCCAGGCCGAGTACGCCATCGAGACCGCCGACGCGGTCGTCTTCGTCGTCGACGCCAAGGTCGGCGCCACCGACAGCGACGAGGCCGTCGTCAAGCTGCTGCGCCGGGCCGGCAAGCCCGTCGTCCTGTGCGCCAACAAGGTCGACGGCCAGAGCGGCGAGTCCGACGCGGCCTCCCTGTGGTCCCTGGGCCTCGGCCAGCCGCACCCGGTCTCCTCGCTGCACGGCCGCGGTACGGGCGACATGCTCGACGCCGTCCTCGACGCGCTGCCCGAGGCGCCCGAGCAGACGTTCGGCGGCGCCCCGGTGGGCGGGCCCCGGCGCATCGCGCTCATCGGACGCCCGAACGTCGGCAAGTCCTCGCTGCTCAACAAGGTCGCGAAGGAGGACCGGGTCGTCGTCAACGAGCTGGCCGGCACCACCCGCGACCCGGTCGACGAGCTGATCCAGCTCGGCGGCGTCACCTGGAAGTTCGTGGACACCGCGGGCATCCGCAAGAAGGTGCACCTCCAGCAGGGCGCCGACTACTACGCCTCGCTGCGCACGGCCGCCGCCGTCGAGAAGGCGGAGGTCGCGGTCATCCTGATCGACACCACCGAGACGATCAGCGTCCAGGACCAGCGCATCATCACGATGGCCGTCGACGCCGGCCGCGCGATCGTGATCGCGTACAACAAGTGGGACGAGCTCGACGAGGAGCGCCGCTACTACCTCGAGCGCGAGATCGAGACCGAGATGCAGCAGGTCGCCTGGGCGCCCCGCGTCAACGTCTCGGCGCTCACCGGCCGTCACATGGAGAAGCTGGTCCCGGCGATCGAGACGGCCCTCGCGGGCTGGGAGACGCGCGTCCCGACCGGCCGGCTGAACGCCTTCCTCGGCGAGGTCGTCGCGGCCCACCCGCACCCGATCCGCGGCGGCAAGCAGCCCCGCATCCTGTTCGGCACCCAGGCGGGGAGCAAGCCGCCGCGGTTCGTCCTCTTCGCCTCCGGCTTCCTGGAGCACGGCTACCGGCGTTTCATCGAGCGCCGTCTGCGCGAGGAGTTCGGCTTCGAGGGGACGCCGATCCACATCTCCGTGCGCGTGCGCGAGAAGCGCGGCGCGCAGTACAAGAAGAAGTAGCAGCGGCAGTGTTCCGGGGTCAGTAGCCCCGGCGCGGAGCGGGCGGCAGGGCCGCCGGGATGTGGTGCATTCCGGTCTGGTGCTGCCGCCCGCCGGCGTATGCGGAGCCGGTGCCGGAGGAGCCGCCGTGCTCGCCGCCGCCGGCCGCGGAGGACCCGGCGTACGCGTACGAGGGCTGGGGGGCCGGGGCGTACGCGGCCGGCCACGGGTCCGTCTGCCAAGCGGAACCGTTCCAGCCGCTCCCGTACGAGCCGCCCCCGTACGCGGAGCCACTGCCGCTGCCGGCGGTGACGGCGCCGCTGTACGCTCCGCCCCCGCCGTACGCCGAGCTGCCGCCGCCCGTGTACGAGCCGCCGTACGAGAACGCCGTGAACCCGAGGTCCTCCTCGCCCGTGCGGTCGCCCGGCAGGGCCCGGAAGGCACGCAGGTACTCCGAGTACAGCGTGTCGTAGATCGGGGTGTGCGAGAGGGCGGCCGGAGCGCTGTCCCGGTCCCTTGCGTGGCGCATCGGGGAGACGGTGCTCGCATGGGCAGGGGCGCGGGAGGGGTCGTATGAATGCACGTATCAGCCAACGAACCCGGGGCGCTGCGGATGCGGGCGAGGGGGCAGAAAACGCAGATGGCCGGTGGGGGCGTCCCCACCGGCACACGGCTGCGCCGCCCCTGGTGGGAGGGGCGGCGCAGCCGTTCCGGGATCCCTGCCGGCGTCAGGCGCCGGGGGTGCCTGCCAGCGGCATCGAGGCCGCCACGAGCTTGCCGCCGGCGGCGGCCTTGTCCAGCGCGTCGCGGAGCAGGTCCTCGCGGGGCTGCTGGCCGATGGAGCCGACCGGGGCGGCGTAGATGAGGACGCGCTGGGTCTTGTTGACGGCGGCCCGCCAGCCGTCCGTGACCGACAGCGGCTGGTGCGCCTGCCACCAGGCGACCTGGCCGCCGCCCTCGGCGCCGGGCTGGAGCACGGCGTGCAGCAGGCCCGCGGCGAGCAGCACCGACCAGCCGGCGAGCGGGGAGGGCAGCTCGGCGGTGTCGGTGACCGGGATGAACCCCTGCTCGATGAGCAGCGGCAGGAAGTCGTCACCGGGTCCGGTGGTGCCGGGGCGGGCGATCGGCGCGGTCGGCTCGACCACGAGGGCGGGGTGCAGCTCGCCGCCGATCAGGACCAGGCCGCTGGTGATGCCGAGGACGGCCTGGCCGCCGGGCACGTTCTGCGGTGCGGCCGCGGCGGATCCGCCGCCGGCGGGGCTGTCGCCGGTGATGCTGCGGACCGCGCCCTGCAGCTGCTCCTCGGAGACGGTGACCACCTGGGAGGGGATGCAGCCGGCGTGGGCGAACGCGAGGACGGCCGTCTCCTCGCCGACGAACAGCACCGTGCTGGTGCGGTCGGTCTCGGGGTCCCCGGGAGTGCGGCAGGAGGTGCAGTCGTAGCTGCGCGGTGCGTCGTCGCCGGTGAGCAGCCTCTCGGCTTCTTCGTCACCGATCTCGGCACGTACCTCATCACTGACGTCGAGCATGCGGGGCACGGCTGGCTCCTCGGACTAGGCGAGCGGGGGCCGGGCGGTTCCCGGCTCGCCGGGCTCAACGGCTGAGCGGCTCCCGGGGTCACGCCGTTGGAGGGAACGGAATCGAACCTGGCCCCCGGAGGGGTGAACGGTCGGACCGGGGCTTTGTTTTCGTGCCAACTGTTGTCTGGGTGTGCGCAGTTGATGGCTGCTCCTGGCCGTTTCGGGAGGGGGTGGCGGATCGGCCGACCGGGTGGGGTGCGGGACGCACCAGCGTGGCGGGCCCGGACCGGCGGCGCGGGGCTGCGTAGCGTGACGCGATGCCCGACCTCCGGATCCGGCGGGCCGCTTCCGCGGCCGCTGCCGCCGCCGCGCTGGCTCTCGTCCTCGTACTCCCGTCGAGGGCCGGCGCGGCCCCGCCGCCCCCCGCGCCCGGGCCCGCGGGGGCGGCCTTCCCCGGCTCGCCCGGGACCATCGGGAACGGGCCGGGGGACTGCGGGCCGGGCGGGCAATGGCCCTGGGACTGCGTGGCCGACTGCGAGAGCAGCGGGCGCTGGGCGGTCAACACCGGCAACGGCTTCTACGGGGGCCTGCAGTTCTGGCAGCCGACGTGGGAGGAGTACGGGGGGCTGGTGTTCGCGGCGCGGGCCGATCTGGCGAGCCGGGAGCAGCAGATCCGGGTGGCGGAGGACGTGCTGGCGGACCAGGGGTGGGACGCGTGGCCGGTGTGCTCGAAGCGGTACGGGCTGGCGGGCCGGATGCACGTGGTCCGGGCCGGGGACTCGCTGGACGGGATCGCCCGGCGCTACCGGGTGAAGGGCGGGTGGAAGGCGCTGTACGAGGCGAACCGGGCGGTGCTCGGGCCGCAGCCGAAGGCGCTGGTGGTCGGCACGCTGCTGGCGTTGCCGCCGTCGTCCCCGGCGGCCCCCGTCCCGACCCCGACACCGGTCC
Organism: Streptomyces sp. NPDC031132; assembly: GCF_055570595.1. NCBI lineage: Bacteria > Bacillati > Actinomycetota > Actinomycetes > Kitasatosporales > Streptomycetaceae > Streptomyces > Streptomyces sp. NPDC031132. Next base: position 234,411 of record NZ_JBVIGX010000010.1, on the reverse strand, counting down.
CGACACCGGTCCCGACCCCGGTCCCGACGCCGGTCCCGACGACTCCGGCCGCCCCGGTCCCGGTCTCGAGGCCGTCGGCGGTTCCGAAGCCACCGGCCGTTCCGAGGCCGTCGGCGGTTCCGAAGCCACCGGCCGTTCCGAGGCCGTCGGCCGTTCCGAAGCCACCGGCCGCTCCGGCGGCGAAGCCCGCCGTCCCCGCGCCGGCCACGCGCCCCGGCCCGAGGCGCAGTCCGGCTCCGGCAGCCGTACCCGCTCCCTGACGGGGTTTCGGCCCGGCGGCCCGCGGGGGGCGATTCGGAAGGCGGCCGGGCTACCGGCAGACTGCTCGGCATGCTGGAGACCTCCGCACGACTGCTGCGCCTGCTGTCCCTGTTGCAGGCCCACCGCGAATGGACCGGCGCCGATCTCGCGGAGCGGCTCGGCGTGACCCCGAGGACGGTGCGGCGCGACGTGGACCGGCTCCGGGAGCTCGGCTACCCGGTGAACGCCAGCCCCGGCACCGGCGGCGGCTACCAGCTGGGCGCCGGTGCCGAGCTGCCGCCGCTGCTGCTCGACGACGACGAGGCCGTCGCCGTCGCGGTGGGCCTGCGGACGGCCGCGGGGAACGGCGTCGAGGGGATCGGGGAGGCCTCCGTACGGGCGCTCGCCAAGCTCGAGCAGGTGCTGCCGGGGCGGCTGCGGCGGCGGGTGTCGGCGCTCAACGAGTTCACCGTGCCGATGCTGCGCGGGCCGGCCCGGGCCACCGTCGACCCCTCCGTGCTGACCGAGCTCGCCGCCGCGTGCCGGGACAGCGAGCGGCTGCGCTTCGGGTACCGCGACCACGAGGGCAACGCCAGCCGCCGCGTGGTGGAGCCGCACCGGCTGGTGTGCACCGAGCGGCGCTGGTACCTGGTCGCCTGGGACGTGGACCGGGAGGACTGGCGGACCTTCCGCGCCGACCGGATCGAGCCCAGACCGCCGCACGGACCGCGCTTCACCCCGCGCCCGGCACCCGCAGAGGACCTCGCCGCGTACGTGTCGCGCGGCGTGGCGCAGGCCGCGTACGCGGCCCGGGCGGTGCTGCGGCTGAAGATCCCGGCGGAGGCGGCGGCCCGGATCGTGGGGCCGAGCGACGGGGTCCTGGAGCCGGTCGACGCCGAGAGCTGCCTGCTGCGGACCGGAGCCGTGAACCTCGACGTACTCGTCATTCACGTCATGCTGCTCGGCTGTGAGTTCGAGGTGCTCGAGCCGCCGGAGCTGACGGACCGGATCAGAGCGGCGCGGGACCTTCTCGGGCGGGCCGTGGAGAAGATGTAAGGAATCTGAGGGGTGTTCACGTGGCCGCGCAGGGTGGACCACGGCAATCCCCGGGGAAATTCCGGGACTCTCGGGCGAAATGCGAAACGGGATGTGCGGAGGAGATCTCGCGCGCCGGAAAAAGAATGGCCCGCACTCACTTCCGCGGCTCTCCGGGTGAAGTCCGCCCCGTCAAAGAACTGTCGACATTCCGTGACACAAGCGTGACCCGGTACGGACGAACGTCCGGGCGCGGTGCTGACGTTCCGGTCATGTGTACGGTGCGGACGACCGGAACGGCCGAGGGGGGGGGGGGGGGGGGGGGGGGGGGGGGGGGGGGGGGGGGGGGGGGGGGGGGGGGGGGGGGGGGGGGGGAAGGGGGGAGGGGGGGGGGGGCAGGGGGCTC
>NZ_JBVIGX010000010.1:149246-232720 GCF_055570595.1 Streptomyces sp. NPDC031132 | reverse complement strand
AACCCCCCCCCCCCCCCCCTCCCCCCCCCCTCCTCCCTCTTTTCTTCCTTCCCTTTGCCTCTCCCCCCCCAACCCCCCCAACCCCCCCCCCCCCCCCCCCCCCCCCCCCCCCCCCCCCTCGGTGCGGGGTGAGGTGGTGCGTACCGTCCCGCGACGTCCCGTACGGGGGCGGCTCAGCCGCCGGTGGCCGGACGGGCCGCGGCCCGTCCCGCGGCGGCGGGCCGCTCGGTGTGCGCCGGGCGGCGGCTGCCGGCCGGCGTGACCGGGGTCCGCTCGGACCGGATCAGGTGCGGCCGGCCGGAGACGTGCGCGGCGGGCCGGGGCACCGGGGCGTGCGCCTGGCCGGCGGGGGCCTGCACGGTCGCGGGGGCGGGCGCAGGTGCGGGCACGGTGGCGGGCTCCGGCCGGCCGGCGGCCTCGGGGGCGAGCCGGAGCTGCCACTTGCCGCCCGCGGAGAGCATCGGGGTGAGCACGGTGGCGACCGGTACGGGCACGCTTCCGGTCTCCAGCCGGCGGCGCAGCCGCTCCCGCAGCGCGAAGACGCGGGCCTCGACCCCGGCGATCAGCGGCTCGAACCAGGGCAGCGCCAGCATGATCAGCAGACCCGCGGACCAGCCGAGCAGCACGTCGCTGACCCAATGGGTGCCCAGGTACACGGTGGTGGCGCCGACGCTCAGCGAGACGACCGCGGACACCACGGACAGCACCCGCCGGGTGACGGTGGTCGAGGCCAGGTAGGCCAGGATCCCCCAGGTCACAACGGCATTGGCGGTGTGGCCGGAAGGAAATATATCGCCGCCGGCGAAGAGCTCGGCGGAGCCGATCTGCGTGGCGTAGTGCGGCCCGAGCCGGCCGAGGCCGAGCTTGACGGCGCCGACGGTGATGTTGAGCAGGAGCAGCGCCACGCCGAGGGTGATCAGCGGGCGGAGGGTGTGCTGCCGCCAGGAGCGCCAGCCGAGCCATGCGGCGACCATGACCGCGGTGGGTCCGCGCTGGCCCAGGACCACGAGGTAGTCGAGGAAGGCGTGCAGCTGCGGCCACTGCTCGTAGGGCCGGAAGAACATGACCTGCCAGTCCAGGCGGACGAGCCAGGACGTGGTCAGGACGGCCACCACGATCGCGAGGTAGAACGCGAGGGTCGATCCGAGGAGCACGACGCGGTGCCGGCTCATCTGCGGTGTTTGCAGATGAGCCGGTCGCTCTGGTTCCCGGTCCAGCCGGGCGAACACCCGCTCCGGACGGGTCAGGATTTGGTCGGTACGCACTCAATCGACGTTACCGCGCGCCGATGGGCGGCCCGGTCGAATCACGGGCTTTGTGATGACCATGTGATGTGGAGTTGGTCTCACGCGCGGCTTAATTCCTCGGATTTAGGCATTAGTTGGAGCCGCGTTGATCCATTGGCCTGGCCATTGTTTCGCACACTTAGCCGGGGTTTATCGGTGCCGCTCAATTACTTTGCTCAAAGATGGATCGGAATGATCCATTCCGTGATGCGGGCCCTCCGGGAGCGCCGCCCGGGTCCCTACGGGGGTCCCGAGCCGTTCAGCCAGAAGGCCCCGTACGCCGCCGAGGCCAGCGCCACCGCGCCGAGCACCGCGACCGCCCGCCCGGTCCGCCACCGGGCCAGCGCCACCGCCGCCGGCAGCAGCAGCGGGAACGCGGGCAGCAGCAGCCGGGGTTTGGAGCCGAAGTACCCCGACGCGCACAACGCCAGCGCGACGACGATCCCGCAGTAGACGAGGAGCGCGGCCGGCTGGCGCTGCCGCACGCACAGCGCGTACAGCCACAGCACGAGCACGACGCCCGCGATCAGCCCGACCCCGGCGAGGAACGCGGACGAGGCCAGTTTCGCCCCGATGAACCGGGCGAAGGCCCAGCCCCCGTCGAAGCCGTTGCCCCAGCCGCCCTGCACGTCCAGGTAGCCGAGCAGCCCGTCGCCGGTGCGCGCCCCGACCCACAGCACGTACGCGGCAGCCCCCAGCGGGGCCAGCAGCGTCCCGGCCGCCATCCGCCAGGACCGCTCCCCGCGCCGATGGGCCAGTACGGCCGCCACCCACACCGCCGCCACCACCGCGGCGCCGACCGGGCGGGTCAGCCCCGCCCCTGCCGCGAGGAGGCCGGCGGTCAGCCACCGGCCGCGCAGGGCCCCGTACAGCGCCCACGCGGCCAGCGCCGTGAACAGCGACTCGCTGTACGCCATCGACTGCACGACGCCCACGGGCAGCGCGGCCCAGACCCCCGCGGCGAACACCCCGGCCCGGCGGCCGTACAGGAGGTCCGCGACCGCGAAGATCCCCCAGGCCGCCGCGAGCCCGGCCACCACCGAGACCACCAGGCCCGCGGAGCCGTACGACAGCCCGGTCGGCGCCGCGACCAGCCGCTCCAGCCAGGGCAGCAGCGGGAAGAAGGCCAGGTTCGAGTGCACGTCCCCGTTCGGGAGCACCACCTCGTACCCGTACCCTTCGGCGGCGATACGGGCGTACCAGAGCGAGTCCCAGCGCGCCGACAGCAGCGTGTGCGGACTGCTGCCGACGGCCGCGCCCCAGACCGCGAGCGCGGCCAGCCCGAGGAGCCGGACCGCCGCGAAGAGGGCCAGGGCGGGCGCGGCCCGGCGAAATGCAAGATCTTCCACGGGCATGATTATCGGTGGCTCCGGTGCATGCCGTCGGCGCAGAACCACAGGTCGTGACCGCGCGTGTACGCGGTGGGGGCACCTCCCGGCGGTGGGCCGGGGGAGGAGGGGGAGGGCGGGGTGATCCGAGTGGCGCACACCACACCGAGGGCGCCTGCGCTATGAGAGCTTGACCACGTATCGGACAGGCGAACTCGCGTACGCTGACCCTTCACTCGCGTGTCGATGCCGGACCCCGTAGGACGCCGCACAGTGCCCACCACCACCGTGGCTCCGCAAAACGCTGGTCCGCCGAGTGCGAGCGATCACCTGGGAGGTACATGCATGTCGGGGACGAACGCGGCCGCCTTCCGGCTGAGGCTGCACGCCGCCTCCGGCGGGACCAACCGCTGGCTCGTCCTCGCCGTCCTCTGCGTCAGCCTGGTCCTCGTCGCGCTCGACGCGACGATCCTGCACGTGGCCGTCCCCTCCGTCACCGAGGACCTGCGCCCCGGCTCGGTCGAGCTGCTGTGGATCGTCGACGCCTACCCCCTGGTCTGCGCCGCCCTGCTGATCCTCTTCGGCACCCTCGGCGACCGCGTCGGACGCCGCCGGATACTCCTGATCGGCTACGGGCTCTTCGGCGCGGCCTCCGCCCTGGCGGCCCTCGCCGACAACGCCCAGGTCCTGATCGCCGCCCGCGCCCTGCTCGGCGTCGGCGGCGCGATGATCATGCCCGCCACCCTGTCGATCCTGCGGCAGGTCTTCCCCGACCGGCGCGAGCGGGCCCTCGCCATCGGCATCTGGACCGCCGTCGCCGCCATCGGCGCGGCCAGCGGGCCGGTGCTCGGCGGCTTCCTCGTCCAGCACTTCTGGTGGGGCTCCGTCTTCCTGATCAACATCCCGCTGATGGCCCTGATCCTGCCGCTCGGGCGCTGGCTGCTGCCCGAGTCCAAGGGGTCCTGCGACGGTCCCTGGGACGTGCTCGGCGCGCTGACGGCCGCCGGCGGTGTGCTCGCCGTGGTCCTCGGGGTCAAGCGGCTCGGCGCGGAACGCCGGCTCCTCGACGCCGAGGCGCTGGTGCCGCTGCTGCTGGGTGCGGTGCTGTTGATCCTGTTCGTACGGCGGCAGAAGCGGCGTGAGCATCCGCTCATCGACATGCGGATGTTCTCGCGCGCCGCCTTCTCGACGTCCGTCGGGTGCATCGTGCTCGCCATGCTGGCGCTGGTCGGGCTGGAGCTGATCGCGGTCCAGTACCTCCAGCTGGTGCTGCACCTCGGCCCGCTGGAGACCGGGCTGCGGCTGCTGCCGCTCACCTTCGCCGCGATGGCCGCAGGCGCCACCGGGTCGTACACGCTGGCCCGGATCGGGCCGCGCACGATGGTGTCGCTCGGCTTCGTGCTGACGGCGTTCGCCGTGCTGCTGCTCACGTTCATGGGGCAGCACGACCGGCCCGTGCTCCTCACGGTCGGGTTCATCCTGCTCGGCTTCGGGCTGCAGACCACGCTGTTCGCGGCGTACGAATCGATGCTGAGCGAGGCGCCCGCGGACACGGCCGGCGGGGCGGCCTCCATAGGCGAGACCTCGTACCAGCTGGGCGCGGGGATGGGCATCGCGCTGCTCGGCAGTGTCATGAACGCGGCCTATGCCCCGGGGCTGCTGCACGTGCCGGGGGTGTCGGCCTCGGATGCGGCGGGAGCGGCGAATTCGCTGGGCGAGGCGTACCAGATCGCGGGGGCCCTCGGGGGCGCCGCGGGTGAGTCGCTGTACGCGGCGGCGCGGCACTCGTTCGTGCACGGGCTGCACGTCACTCTCGTGGTGAGTGCGGGGCTGTTGCTGGCGGGGGCCTTGATGGCGCTGAAGCTGCCGCGGGCCATGGAGTGCGGCGACCCTGCCGAGTGCGGCGCCGAGCCCGTACGGCTCCCCGCCCAGGCGGGACCCGATGCCCAGCGCGTCTCCGCTGCTGCGCAGCCCGATCGCGACGCGGCCGCCCGTCCCGCCTGACGCCGACTCGTGCCGCGGCGCCGTTCTCGGGGGCCGCTGACCCCGAATTCCGCGCCTCAAACGCCGGCGGGGCCGGAAGGCGGGGGTGGACCGCGGGCGGTCGTGAGGACAAACTTGCACCGCTAGGTTTCGAACCGCAGGTCCGCACCAGGAGGCGCCGTGCCCTTCGTACCCACCGATCCGCTCGGGCTCGACGAGCTCCTCGCGCCCGAGGACCTCGCCATCCGCGACACCGTCCGCGGCTGGGCCGCAGACCGCGTGCTCCCGCACATCGCCGGCTGGTACGAGAGCGGCGAGCTGCCCGGGATCCGGGAGCTGGCGAGGGAGCTCGGCGGGCTCGGGGCGCTCGGGATGTCGCTGGAGGGGTACGGCTGCGCCGGTGCCAGCGCCGTGCAGTACGGGCTCGCCTGCCTCGAGCTGGAGGCCGCCGACTCGGGGATCCGGTCCCTCGTCTCGGTGCAGGGGTCGCTCGCCATGTACGCGATCTGGAAGTACGGCTCCGAGGAGCAGAAGCAGCGCTGGCTCCCCGGCATGGCCGCCGGCGAGCTGATCGGCTGCTTCGGGCTGACCGAGCCCGACGTCGGCTCCGACCCGGCCGCCATGCGCACGTACGCCAAGCGCGACGGCACCGACTGGGTGCTGAACGGCCGCAAGATGTGGATCACCAACGGCAGCGTCGCGGCCGTGGCCGTCGTGTGGGCGCAGACCGACGAGGGGATCCGCGGGTTCGCCGTCCCCACCGACTCGGCCGGGTTCTCCGCGCCCGAGATCAAGCACAAGTGGTCGCTCCGGGCATCCGTGACGAGCGAACTCGTGATGGACGACGTGCGGCTGCCCGCCGATGCGGTGCTTCCGGGGGTCACCGGGCTCAAGGGGCCGCTGGGCTGCCTCAGCCACGCGCGGTACGGGATCATCTGGGGGGCCATGGGCGCGGCGCGCGCCAGCTTCGAGGCCGCGCTCGACTACGCGCGGACGCGGGAGCAGTTCGGCAGGCCCATCGGCGGTTTCCAGCTCACCCAGGCGAAGCTCGCCGACATGGCGCTGGAACTCCACAAGGGCATCCTGCTCGCCCACCACCTGGGGCGGCGGATGGATGCGGGCACCCTGCGGCCGGAGCAGATCAGTTTCGGGAAGCTCAACAACGTCCGCGAGGCCATCGACATCTGCCGCACCGCGCGGACCATCCTCGGTGCCAACGGGATCTCGCTCGAATACCCCGTCATGCGGCACGCCACGAACCTCGAGTCGGTGCTCACCTACGAGGGCACCGTCGAGATGCACCAGTTGGTGCTGGGCAAGGCGCTCACCGGGCTCGACGCCTTCCGGTGAGGGCCCTGCTCAGCTCTGGTTGAAGAAGTCGCGCGAGCGGCCGGCGGGCTCGCCGTTCACGATCTGGGTGTCGGCCGGGGTCAGCAGGAAGACCCTGGTCGCCACCCGCTCGATCGAGCCGCGCAGGCCGAAGGTCAGACCGGCCGCGAAGTCGACCACGCGCTTGGCGTCGGCCGGGTCCATGGACGACAGGTTCACGATCACCGGGACGCCCTCGCGGAACAGTTCGCCGATGCCGCGCGCGTCACGGAAGCCGTCCGGGGTGACCGTCGCGATGCGCCGGCCCTGCTCGACGGCCGACTCCGACGCGACCTTGACCCGGGGGTCGGTGACCCACTGGTCGCCGGGGCCCGAGACGGAACCCTGCGCGGCCTCCGCGTAGTCGTCGTCGTAGTAACGCTCGTCGTCGCTGTCCTCCACGAGACCCAACCAGGCACTCGCCTTGCGTACCGAACCCATGGACGCCTCCTTTCACCGCAGTCAGTCGTCTTCTCTCCGCTGCCCCTATGGTCGTCCATGATGCTGACAACGCGCCAAGTGGATAGCCGCCGCGCAGGGGTTTCGTGACGGTACTGGTGCAGAACATCCGTTGCACCGTCAAGGATCCTGATGGCTACCGCTGCTGTCTGAGTGAAAATACGACTGCCGCCGCCGTGTGGGTGACCGACAGGGACGTACGAGTGAACGATCCGGCTCGATACGATGCGCATCACGCACGCGTATGACACACGGGGGACCGGTTTGTTCGGCATCGTCAGACCCTGCACGCACCGGCTCGGGGAGCGGTTCAAGACGGAGTGGATGGCCCATCTCTGCGGGCTGTGCCTGGCACTTCGCGGGGACCACGGGCAGTTCGCCCGCATCGTCACCAACTACGACGGGCTGCTCGTCTCCGTTCTGACGGAGGCTCAGTCGGGACCGGCGCCCGGCTCGCGGCGCACCGCCGGCCCCTGCCCGCTGCGCGGGATGCGCACCGCCGCGGTGGCCAAGGGCGAGGGTGCGCGGCTCGCGGCCGCCGTCTCGCTCGTGCTCGCCTCGGCGAAGGTACGGGACCACGTGGCGGACCGGGACGGGCTGTTGGCCCGCGCGCCCATCGCAGCCGCCGCGCGCAGGGTGGCCCGTGGCTGGGACCGGGCCGGCGCCCGCACCGGGGCCTCGCTCGGCTTCGACACGGCGGTCCTCGTCGACGCCGTGGACCGGCAGGCCGGCATCGAGACGCTGGCCGGCCCCGGCACGCCGGTGCTCGTCGTGACCGAGCCCACGGAGACCGCGACGGCCGCCGCCTTCGCCCATACCGCGCAGCTGGCCGGACGGCCAGGCAATGCGCCCGCGCTCGCCGAGGCCGGCCGCTACTTCGGGCGCCTCGCGCACCTGCTGGACGCCGTCGAGGACCAGGCCGCGGACGCCGCGGCGGGCGCCTGGAACCCGCTGACGGCCACCGGGACCTCGCTCACCGAGGCCCGGCGGCTGGCCGACGACGCCCTGCACGGCATCAAGCTGGCGCTGCGCGAGGTCGAGTTCGCGGACGCCGGGCTGGCCCACCGGCTGCTCGTGCACGAGCTGAAGACCTCCGTGGACCGGGCCTTCGGGGTCACGGGCTGCGGGCACGTGGGCATGAACGCCGCGGGGCAGGGCGGGTACGGGGCGCCGCCGCAGGGCCACGGCCCGGGCCAGGGCGCGCCGTACGGCAGCGGTCCGTACGCGGGCACCCCGTACGACGGCCAGGGCGGCCACGGCGGCAACCCGTACGGCGGGAATCCGTACGGCGGCGGCGCGGGCGGCCCCGGCGGGCCCTGGACACCCGGACCGCCCATGGGCCCCGGCGGCGGCCTGCCCCCGCAGAAGCCGCGCCGCGGACTGCTCGCCGGCTGCGCGGTGGCCCTCGGGCTGTTCTGCACCTGCCAGCTGTGCTGCACCGACCACGAGGGCCCCTGGTCCCGCGAGAAGCGGGACGCGTGGTGCGACGCCTGCGACGGCTGCGACGGCTGCCCGGACTGCAGCGGCTGCTGCGACTGCTGCAACTGCGACGGGTGCTGCTGTGACGGGTGCGGCTGCGACTGCTGAGTCCGCAGGGGCTTGAGAACCCGTCAGACGCGCACGGGGCCGGACGGCGTACAGGGAGATTCCCGTCCGGGCCCGTGTGGAAGGGGTGAGCGGCATGAGCGATGACGCAGATGATCCGAAGACAGCCTGGCGGAAATGGCACGAGCATCGGGTGGCTTCCGTGTCCGCCCCGTACGGTCCCCTCTCCCTCATCGGCACCCACTGGCTCTCGGACCACCCGGAAGGTCGAATTCCGGCCGTTCCGGGGCGCTGGCGCGCCACCGGGGGCGGGGTGGCGCTGACCGCCTCCGCCGAGGACGGGCTCAGCCTCGACGGCGAGCCCTTCACCGGTGACGCCGTTCTGGCCGCCGACGAGGCCCCGCCCGCGCGCTCCCGGATCGCCGCCGCCCAGGACGTCCGGATCACGGTGATCCGGCGCGAGGGGGAGTGGGCGGTACGGGTCTTCGACCCCGCCTCCGCGGCGCGCCGGGCCTTCGCCGGCATCGAGGCCACGCCGTACGACCCGGACTTCGTGCTGCCGGGGCGCTTCCGGCCGTACGGCGAGGACCGGATCGTCCAGGTGGCGAACGCCGACGGGCGTGAGCGCGGGTTCGGCCTCGGCGGCGAGCTGAGCTTCGCGTACCGGGGCGCCGAACACATCCTCCAGGTCGCCGTCGACGAGGCCGACGGCAGTCTCCGGGCCGTGCTCGGCGATGCCACCGGCGGGAGCTCCAGCTACCGCTTCCGCTTCCTCAGGCCGGGAGTTCCGGACCCGGTGGACGGCTCGATCACCGTCGACCTCAACCGGACCGTGCTGCCGCCCTGCGCCTTCGCGGACCACTTCATCTGCCCGTTCCCGCCCCCTGGGAACACCCTGCCCTTCGAGGTCTCGGCGGGCGAGCGGAGGCTGAAAGATGCCCTTGCCGCCCGAATCTGACGCCGAGACACTCCCGACAGCGCCTTCCGGGGGCTTGTCAGGGGCACGACGAAATCCTGTGCGCCCGCCGTACCCCCGGCTGCGCCTCACGGGCTCCGGCGCCCCCCACTGTCCGCCGGGCCCCCGATCCCTCCCGGGAGGACGAGAAGTGAGGATCAAGAGCATCACCCGTACTCGGCTGCTCGCCGTGGCCGCCGGCCTGGCAGCCGTCGCCGGGCTCGCCGCCCCCACCGCGGCGAGCGCGGACACCGGCTTCAGCGCAGCACGGCTCGCTGCGGCCGGCGCCTCCGTCCAGCGCGCCGACGTCGCCGGCACCGCCTGGTACACCGACCCCGCCAGCGGGACCCTCGTGGTCACCGCCGACTCCACCGTCACCGCCGCGGACCTCGCCAGGATCCGTACCGAAGCCGGAGCCGACGCCGCGGCCCTGCGCATCGAGCGGACCCCAGGCAAGCTGCGCAAGCTGACCTCCGGCGGCGACGCCATCTACACCTCGGGCTGGCGCTGCTCGCTCGGCTTCAACGTGCGCAGCGGGAACACGTACTACGTGCTGACCGCCGGGCACTGCACCGACGGCGCCGGCACCTGGTGGACCAACTCCTCGCACACCACCACGGTCGGCGCGACCGTGGGCTCGAGCTTCCCGAACAACGACTACGGCCTCGTCCGCTACGACAACACCACCCTGGCCCACTCGGGCACCGTCGGCAGCCAGGACATCACCAGCGCCGCCAACGCCACCACCGGGATGTCCGTGACCCGGCGCGGCTCCACCACCGGCACCCACAGCGGCTCGGTGACCGGCCTCAACGCCACCGTCAACTACGGCGGCGGCGACATCGTCTACGGCATGATCCGCACCAACGTCTGCGCCGAGCCCGGCGACAGTGGCGGCCCGCTCTACTCCGGCACCCGCGCGATCGGTCTCACCTCGGGCGGCAGCGGCGACTGCTCCTCGGGCGGAACCACGTTCTTCCAGCCCGTCGTCGAGGCCCTCAACGCCTACGGCGTGAGCGTGTACTGACCCGGCTGCTCTGCGGCACAATGAGCCCCCGCCCAACTCCCGGGCGGGGGCTCGCCTTTGCGGGAAACGGGGTAGCGCGCATGGCCAGTGCACCTTCCGGGCGGGGCGGCTCCGCACCCGACGCGCAGCGGCGGATCCGGCGCAACCGCTGGCTGTTCACCGTGCCCCTCGTGCTGCTCTGTTTCCTCGTCGCCGTACTCGTCTGGGAGATCGTGCGCGGGAACATGCCCGAGGCCTCGCGCGACCACTGGCCCTGGCGGCTCCAGCTGATGAGCCCCGAACCCCTCGCCAGCCTGCTGGCCGTCGCGGCCGGCGCCGTCCTGGCCCGCGCCCAATACGCCCGTACGGTACGGCCCGCGCTGGGCTGGCGGGCCGAGTTCGTGGCGGGCCAGCTGCCCGGCCCCGGCAAGGACTGGAGCGTCGGCGTGCTCAACGGCGGCCAGCACAACGTGGTCGTGGAACACGTGGACTACGGGCTGATCCTGACCGGGGAGCCGGCCTTGCCGCCGGGCGGGGACGTGGAGTGGACGGCGCTGGCGGGCATAGGCGAGCGGCTGGCCGCCGCCGGGCTGCGCGCTACGGTGGACTTCCGGCTGGTCGGGATGGGGGCGGGCTATCCACTGGTCGCCACGGGTACGTACGAGACCGTGGACGTGGGCGTGTTCTCGAAGCGGTTCATCGGCGAGGTGCGGGCCTTCTACATGCGCATCCAGGTCGTCGACAGCGTCGGCGACACCCACGAGCGGATCGTGCAGTGCCTGGAAGGCGCCCGCGAGGCGGTGGTCGCCCCCGTCGAGGACCCGCATCCCGTTACAGCAGCCACTCCAGGGCCTCCGGCTGCGCGTACTGAGCCGCGAAGTGACCGGCCCCCGGCTTGATCACGGCGGTGCTTTGCTTGATGTGTCCGGCCAGCCAGCGAAAGTGTCCCAAGGGCGAGAAGGCGTCCTCGGCACCTCGCCACAACAGGACCCGGCCCCGGATGGAGGCGGGATCGAAGCCCCACGGCCGGCAGAAGGCCAGGCTGTCGTCCAGCCACCCGTCCCCGGAAGTGCGCAGCGCCTCGCGGTAGTTGTCCATCAGCGCCCGGTGCACCTCGTGGTCCGAGAGCACCGGCAGGTCCGCTTCGGACAACTCCGCCCGCAGCTCGTCCAGCAGCCGGCCGGGATCGCTGCTGATCGCTGCCGCCCGGGGGGTGAGCCGTCGCTCCAGGGCCGCCGGATCGCGGGCGGCGAGGGCGTAGTGCTCCGCATTGTGGGCGTTCATACCGGCGAACCAGTCGAGCCCGGCCCCGCCCCACGGCGCCAGGCTGACCAGGGCGGCCGTGCCCGTCACCCGCTCCGGGATCAGCGCCGCGCAGGCCAGGGCGTGCGGACCGCCTCCGGAGCGGCCCACGACGGCGAAGGTGTCCACGCCCAGGGCGTCCGCCACGGCGGCGGAGTCGGCGGCGGCATCGGCCACCGTACGCCCCGGTGCGCGCTCGGAATCCCCGTAGCCGGGCCGGTCGTAGGCGAAGAACCGGATGCCCGGGCAACGCTCCGTGATGTCGCCCAGTGCGGTGCCGAGGCGGCTTCCCGGGGTGCCGTGGTGCAGCAGGACGGGCGGCCCCTCCGGGTCCCCCCAGTCCTCGGCGACGAGTCTGCGGCCGTCCCCTGCCCTCACCTCGACGCGCACCACGCCTCCGCGGTCTTCCGGCTTGCTACGGATGTCCTTAGTCTCGTCACGCAAGCTCGCCTGATGTCCTGATGGAAGCACAGCCACGACCCGGAAGGGGAACCGTGACGGCCATTCAGAATCACCAGCCCGCAGCGATACCGGTGCACGAGGAGCACGCCGGCCGGCCGGCGCCGGCCTCCCTCGCCTCCCTCGCCGCTCGCGGCGGCGCGGACAGCGACCGGTGCATCTCCCGCGTGCTGCCCGGCGAGGTCGCCGCCCCCGCGGTCCGGACGGTCACCTTCAACTCCTCCCTCTGAGCGGGGCGCCCCCGCCGCGATGGAGTCCACCGGGGCCGGTGCCGCCGCAGCCCTCATCCCGTTCCGCGAGTTCGTGGTCAAGGTGCACAGCAGATGCGATCTCGCATGCGACCACTGCTACATCTATGAGCACGCGGACCAGAGTTGGCGGCAGCGGCCCTCGGTGATCCCCGAAGCGGTCGTCGAGCGCTTCGCGGAGCGGCTCGCCGAGCACGCGCGCACCCACGCACTGCCGTCGGTGACCGTCATCCTCCTGGGCGGCGAGCCACTGCTGGCCGGTCCCGCCCGGCTGCGAAAGCTGTTCGAGGCGCTCAGTCGGGCCCTCGACGGGGTAGCCGCCCTCGATCTGCGCATTCACACCAACGGGCTGCGGCTGAACGAGTCCGTCCTCGCGCTGTTCACCGAGTACGGGGTGGGCGTCGGGGTGTCACTCGACGGAGACCGCGCGGCCAACGACAGGCACCGCCGCTACGCGAACGGCCGCAGCAGCCACTCCCGCGTACTCGGCGCGGTCGGCCTCCTCGGCGAGCACCGCCACCGCCCCCTCTACCAGGGGCTTCTCTGCACGATCGACGTGCAGAACGACCCGGCCGCGGTACTCGACGCGCTTCTCGCGCTCACACCGCCGCGCATCGATTTCCTGCTGCCGCACGCCACCTGGGAGGCGCCCCCGCCCCGGCCCGACGGACACCCGGACGCCTACGCCCGATGGCTGCTGCGGCTCTTCGACCACTGGGACGGCCTGGGCCGACCCGTACCGGTACGGCTCTTCGACTCGCTGCTGAGTACCCTGCGGGGCGGGCCGAGCCTGACCGAGTCCTTGGGCCTGACCCCCACCGACCTGGTCGTCGTCGAGACCGACGGCACGCTGGAGCAGGCCGACTCGCTCAAGACCGCCCACGAGGGAGCCGCCGCCACCGGCTTCGACGTCTTCCGGCACGCCTTCGACGAGGTGGCCGCCCACCCCGGCATCCGGGCCCGGCAGCTGGGCCTGGCGGGCGTCAGCGCCGAGTGCCGCGCCTGCCCGGTGGTGCGCTCGTGCGGCGGCGGCCTCTATGCGCACCGTTACCGTGCGGGGAACGGCTTCGACAACCCGTCCGTCTACTGCACCGACCTGAAGGCGCTGGTGGAAGGCGTCGAGCAGCGCATCGCGCGGGCGGCCGTCGCGGCCGAGGCCACCGCGCCGGATGCGCTCGCGGTCGCACAGCAGGAGCTGACCCGGCTTCTGCTGGTCCGCCTGCACGCGGAGCTGGGGGGTCGCGGCGGCCCCGCCGGTGCGGATTGGCAGCGCTCCTGGGAGCTGGTCACAGCCGTCGAGGCGGCGGCGCCGGCCGCGCTCGACGCCGTACTGGACCACCCTTACACCCGCACCTGGCTGCTCGCCGTTCTGGACGCCGTACGGCAGGGCAAGCCGTCGCGGGTGGCGCCCGGGCAGAGGCTGTCTGTCCTGGCCGCCGCGGCTGTGGTGCGGGCGAGGCTGGAGCTGCCCGCGCCCGTGGTCCACGGGGCCGGCGGGCTGTACCTGCCCACCCTCGGGCTGCTGCGCGCAGGCCGCGGGCGGGCCGAGGTTCGGGCCACCGCGGAGGGTTTCTCCGTACGGGGGGAGGACGGTGCCGTACGGAACTTCGTGCCGGGCGGGGAGGCGCCGGACTGGCAGCCGGTCCGGGCCCTGGCGGGCGGGGTCGGGGCGGACACGCCCCCTGGGCCTCTGGCTCTGGAGGACCTGGACCCCGACCGGGGCTGCTTCGCGCGGCCGCCGAGGCCGAGACTGGACGCGGCCGAGGCCGAGCGCTGGGAGCACCGCCTGGCCGAGGCCTGGGAGCTCCTGCACCGGACGGTGCCGGCGCTGGCGCGGGAAACAGCGGCAGGGTTGACGACGTTGACCCCGCTCACCGGCGCGGGGGCGGGGGTGGCGGGGGACGCCGCGCGGTGTGGGCCCGGCGCGCTGGGCGTGCCGTCCGGGGCGGGCGTGAGCGAGACCGCACTCGCGCTGCTCACCGGCCGGCGGCGGGCCCGGCTCCGCGAGCTGACGGAGGTGGCCGACGTGTACGCGTTGGACGGGGAGTGGCTGCACCCGTCGCCGTGGCGGGAGGATCCGGTGCCAGTGTCGCGGCTGCTGGCGGACGCGCACGCGGCGGTGGCGGCGGAGGCATTCCGCCGGGCGGGCGGCGGACCCGGCGGCGGGCCCGGCGGAGCCGACGAGGTCGAGCGCGCCCTGGAACGTCTCGGGAGGGCGGCAGAACTGACGGTGAGCGGCAAGGCGGTGGTGGCAGCGCTGTGCCAGGAGTTCGGATCGTACATGTGAGGTGCGCGGCCGGAAACCGGCCTTCGGCCTGCCGGGACAGCCCTTAGAGGTGGGGGACGAGCAGGGCCGCCGCCGAGCGGGCCCGCTCCAGGGACGCGGCCCGGTCGGCGCCGCGCTGCCCCAGCACCACGCGGGTGCTCAGCCCGTCCAGCAGTGCGAGCAGCTCCGAGGTGCGGGCGGGCACGTCCAGGTCGGCGGCGAAGCGGCCCTGGTCCACGCCCTTGGCGAGCAGGGTCTCCAGGTCCCGCTGCCAGCCGTCGTCGATCTCCTGCTGGGCGCCGCGCAGGTCCTCGTTGGCGGGGGTGCGGGCCCACAGCTCGATCCACAGGGTCCAGCGCGGATCGCGGGGTCCGCGCGGCAGGTAGAGCTCGAGGAAGAGCGCGAGCTTGCGGTGCGCGGTGACCCGGCGGGCCAGCAACTGCGCCCGCTCGGCGGCGAGTCGGTCCTCGCTCCAGCGCAGTGCGGCCAGCAGCAGCCGGTCCTTGCTGCCGAAGTAGTAGAGGATGTGGCCGCCGCTGGTGCCGAGCCGCTCGGCGAGCGCGGACATGGTGAGCTCCGCCAGGCCGCCCTCGGCGATCGCCGCCATGGCCTCTTCCAGCATCCGCTCCTGGGCGATCCGCCCGTCGCGCCGCCGCGCCGACCCCGCTGCCGCCACCCCTGCCGCCTTCCCGATCTTCGTGGGCCGACCTTATCCCGGACAGGGTCTTGACGCGGTCCCGATCGGCGGCGCATCTTGAATGCCATTCAAGAACTTAGAACGTCATTCAAGGTTCAGTGGGTCCACAGTCAGGGGTACGGCGCATGACGCAGCAGGAGACGACGGCCGACGTCGACGAGGTGTTCCGGGTCGAGACCCACGGCATCGACCCCATCCCCGACGCCGAGCGGCACGGCGGCGCCCGGGACCTGTTCTGGCTCTGGTTCGGCTCCAACCTCACCTTCACCTACGTGATCAACGGCGCCCTCGCCGTGGCCTTCGGCCTCTCCTTCTGGCAGGCCACCGCCGTGGTCGTGATCAGCGGACTGTCCTTCTTCGCGGTCAGCGCCGCCGGGCTCAGCGGCATCCGCACCGGCACCGCCACCCTCGTCATCTCCCGGGCCGCCTTCGGCGTCCGCGGGAACTTCCCGGCCGGCGTCCTGAACTGGGTGGTGAGCATCGGCTACACCATCGTCAACACCGTGGTCGGCACCCTCGCCCTGGAGGTGTTCCTCGCCGAGGTCGGCCTCGGTGAAGGGGTGGCGGTACGGGCCCTCGCGCTCGGGATCACCCTCGCGCTCACCTTCGTCGTCGCGATGTGGGGCCACGCCACCGTGCAGTTCGCCGAGCGCTGGATGGCCTACGTCCTCGCCCTCGGCTTCGGCGCGCTCCTCGTCTTCCTCCTGCCCGGCGCCGAGACCGCCGCCCCGGCCGGCGCCGCCGCCCCCGGCCTGTCCGGCTGGAGCCTGGCCTTCGTCGTGATGCTGGCCGGGCCCTTCTCGTACCTGCCGATGCCCGCCGACTACACCCGCTACCTGCCCCGGACCACCTCGCTGAAGTCGATCACCTGGACGGGGGCGCTCGGCGGGTTCGTCTCCTCCGTCGCCCTCGGCGTCGCCGGGGTCGCCGCCGCCACCCAGACCGACATGACCGACGCCGTCACGGGCGCCGAGAGCCTGCTCCCGGGCTGGTTCAAGCCGGTCTTCCTGGCCCTCGTCCTCGGCGGCTCCGTCACCAACTCGATCATCACCCTCTACTCCTCCAGCCTGAACCTCCAGGTCCTCGGCATCCCGTGGAGCCGCGCCCGCGCCATCGTGATCAGTGCGGCGGTCACCGCCGCCGGATCGCTCGCCGCGCTCTTCCTGACCGACTTCACCACCTCGCTGCTCTCCTTCCTCTCCCTGCTGATCATCGTGTTCGCGCCCTGGGGCGGGGTCTTCCTCGCCGACATGCTGCTGCGCCGCTGCCGCTACGACTCCGACGCACTGCACGCCGGGAGCGCGGGCGCCTACTGGTACCGGGCCGGCTACCACCCCGCCGGTATGGCCGCGCTGCTCGCCGGTATGGCCTTCGCTGCGCTGACCTGCGATTCCGAGCTGTGGACCGGCCCGCTCGTGGCCCCGCTCGGGGGCGCCGACCTGACCCTGCTCGGCTCGGTCGTCTCCGCCCTCACGTACTGGGCCCTCGCAGCCCGCCGGGTGCCCGCCTACGCACCGGCCGCCGCCTGATCCCCGCCTACACCCCGGCCGCCTGATCCCCGCCCCCGCCCTCCTGCACCGCCACCTCCGCCGCCTCTGCTCAGGAGCACCACCCATGCCGCACCCCTTCCCCGTCGACCTGCTGCTCACCGGAGCCCGGATCCACACCGTCGACCCGGAGCTGCCCGAGGCCGAGGCCCTGGCCGTGTCCGACGGCCGGATCGTCTGGCTCGGCCCGGACGCGGAGGCCGTCGCCTGGGCGGGCCCGGACACCGAGCGGATCGACGCGGCCGGCCGGCTGGTGCTGCCCGGCTTCGTCGACGCCCACAACCACGTCCGGCTCGGCTCCGACGACGCCTGCGTCCAGCTGGCCGGGGTCCGCACCCTGGAGGCGATCCTCGACCGGATCGGCGCCTGGCGGGAGGCGCACCCCGAAGCCGAGTGGATCGAGGCCGAGGCGTTCGACTACTCCGCGATCCCGGGCGGCCGGATGCCCACCGCCGCCGACCTGGACCCGGTCACCGGGGACGTCCCGGCGATCGTGCTCTCGTACGACGTGCACACGGCCTGGCTGAACACGGCGGCGATGCACCGCCTCGGGGTCGCGAAGGACCGTACCGACCTGCCGTTCGGCACCGCGGCCGTCGACCCGGAGACCGGCGAGCCCACCGGCTTCGTCAAGGACTTCGCGATCAAGGGGCTCTCCCGGGACGGCCACCGGGCACTGCGCGAGCTCGGGGTGCCGTGGGCCTCGCCGGACCGGCAGTACGGCCGCCTCGCCAAGAGCCTGGACGACGCGATCGGCTTCGGCATCACCACGGTCGTGGAACCGCAGAACTCCCTGGACGACCTGGAGCTGTACGAGCGGGCCCGCGCCGAGGGCCGGCTGCGCTCGCGGATCGTGGCGGCGCTGTTCCACCCGCGCGGCACGACGGAGGAGGAACTCGACGCCTTCGCGACGGCGGCGCGCACGTACGCGGGGGACCGGCTGCGGGTGGGCCCGCTCAAGCTGTACATCGACGACGTGGTGGAGCCGCGCACGGCCGCGCTGCTGGAGCCGTACACCGGGTGCGGGGCGCACCGGGGCGAGACCTTCTACCCGGCCGAGGAGTTCGCGGAGCTGCTGGCGCGCCTCGACGCGCGCGGCTTCCAGTGCTTCGTGCACGCCACCGGCGACCGGGGGATCCGAACGGTCCTGGACGCCGTCGAGCACGCCCGTACGGTCAACGGGCCGCGGGACGCGCGCCACCAGGTGGTGCACGTGGAATGCCTGGACCCGGCGGACGTGCCGCGCTTCGCGGCGCTCGGCGTGGTGGCCTGCATGCAGCCGAGGCACTGCGCGCCGGAGATCGCCGGGCCCGGCCAGGACTGGGCGGAGAACGTGGGCGAGGACCGCTGGCACAAGGCGTGGCCGATGCGGAGCCTGGCCGAGGCGGACGCGGTGCTGGCCTTCTCCAGCGACTGGAACGTGGCCGAGATGGACCCGATGATCGGGATCTACACGGCGGTCACCCGCCGCCCGCTGGACGGCGGCGCCCCGTGGCAGCCGGCCGAGACGGTGGACGTGGAGACGGCGGTGTACGGCTACACGATGGGCTCGGCGTACGCCAACTTCCTGGAGGCTGACCGGGGTTCGCTGACGGTGGGCAAGGCGGCGGACTTCGTGGTGCTGTCCCGGGACATCCTCGCCGTGGCCCCGGACCGGATCCCGGGCACGGTGGCGGAGACGGTGGTGGTCGCGGGCGAGGTGGTCCACCAGGCGGACCGGCCCGCCCCCTAGGCGGACACCCTGGCACGGCAGGCTGGACCATCGAACGAATGTTTCGCACGGATATTCGAATTGCTCTATGGTGGAGACGGGGGTGGTGTTCACGTTCGAGCGAAGCAGGAGGCCGCGGGTGCCTGGTTTTACGCATCTGCACACCGTTTCGGGGTTCTCCATGCGCTACGGAGGCTCCCACCCCGAACGGCTGGCGGAGCGAGCCGTCGAGCGGGGGATGGACGCCCTCGCCCTGACCGACCGCGACACCCTTGCGGGTGCGGTGCGGTTCGCGAAGGCATGCGCGAAGGCCGGGATCCGTCCCCTGTTCGGGGCCGACCTGGCCGTGTCGCACGCCCCCGCGCCCGCGGCGGGCCCGGCCCGCGCAGCCGGCCCGGCCGGATCCGGGCACGGCGGGCACGGCGGGCACGGCGGCTCCGGAGAGCCGTCCTCCCGGCGGCGGACCCCCGTCGCGGGCGGCGCCTTCGTCGACGAGTCCGCACCCCGGGCCACCTTCCTCGCCCGCGACGGCGCCACCGGCTGGGCCGAACTGTGCCGGATGGTCACGGCAGCCCACGCGGGCACCGGCGGCGCAGCCCAGGCCCAGCCCGCCGTGCCCTGGGCGGAACTGCGCGGCGTCGGGGTCTACGTACTGCTCGGCCCCGGGTCCGAAGTGGGGCGGGCGCTGGCCGCCGGCCGACCGGACCGGGCCGCCCGGCTGCTCGCGCCCTGGCGGGAGGTCTACGGGGACTCGCTGCGCCTGGAGGCCGTCCACCACGGCCGCACCGGCACCGGCCCCGGCTCGCTGCGCCTGGCCGCCCGTACGGTCGGCTTCGCCGCCGAGCAGGGCGTCCCGGCGGTGCTCACCAACGCCGTCCGGTACGCCGACCCCGGCCAGGGCCCGGTCGCCGACATCCTCGACTCGGCCCGCCGCCTCGTCCCCGTCGACCCCCGCGGCCCCCTCGACAGCGGCGAGCGCTGGCTCAAGGACCCCGCCGCCATGGCCGAGGCCGCCGACCGGATCGCACAGGCCGCCGGCCTCGGCCCCGCCGATGCGCGCCGGCTGCTCGCGGAGACCCGGCGTACTGCCGAGGCCTGCTCGGTGGACCCCGAGGACGACCTCGGCATCGGCTCCGTGCACTTCCCCGAGGCCCATCTCGTCGGCGCGGCCCACCGCACCGCCCAGCGGGTCCTGGCCTCCCGGGCCTCCGCCGGCATGGTGCTGCGCGGCTACGCCGACGACCGCGCGTACTGGGAGCGGATGCACCACGAGCTGGACATCATCGCCTACCACGGCTACGCCTCGTACTTCCTGACGGTCGCCCAAGTCGTGGACGACGTACGCGCCATGGGCATCCGGGTGGCCGCCCGCGGCTCCGGCGCCGGCTCCCTCGTCAACCACCTCCTCGGCATCGCCCACGCCGACCCCGTCGAGCAGGGCCTGCTGATGGAGCGCTTCCTGTCCAAGCGCCGCCGCGTCCTGCCCGACATCGACATCGACGTGGAGTCCGCCCGCCGGCTGGAGGTCTACCGGCGGATCATCGACCGCTTCGGCACCGAGCGCGTCGCCACCGTCTCCATGCCCGAGACCTACCGGGTCCGCCACGCCATCCGCGACGTCGGCGCCGCCCTGTCCATGGACCCGGCCACCGTCGACCGGCTCGCCAAGGCCTTCCCGCACATCCGGGCCCGCGACGCCCGCGCGGCCCTGGCCGAACTGCCCGAACTGCGCGACGTACGGGAGGAGGAGCACGGGCGGCTGTGGGAGCTCGTCGAGGCGCTGGACGCGCTGCCGCGCGGGATCGCCATGCACCCGTGCGGGGTGCTGCTCTCCGACGCCTCGCTGCTGGAGCGCACCCCCGTGGTGCCGACCAGCGGCGAGGGGTTCCCGATGTCCCAGTTCGACAAGGACGACGTGGAGGACCTCGGACTGCTCAAGCTCGACGTGCTGGGCGTACGGATGCAGTCCGCGATGGCGCACGCCGTCGCGGAGATCCGGCGCGGTACGGGGGAGGAGCTCGACCTGGACGACCCGGCGCAGGTCCCTCCGGGCGACGGGGCGACGTACGAGCTCATCCGCTCGGCCGAGACGCTGGGCTGCTTCCAGATCGAGTCGCCGGGCCAGCGCGACCTGGTGGGGCGGCTCCAGCCGTCGACCTTCCACGACCTGGTCGTCGACATCTCGTTGTTCCGCCCCGGTCCGGTCGCCGCCGACATGGTGCGGCCGTTCATCGAGGCGCGGCACGGGCGGGCCCCGGTCCGCTTCCCGCACGAGCACCTGGGGGAGGCGCTGCGCGAGACGTACGGGGTGGTGGTCTTCCACGAGCAGATCATCGAGATCGTCCACGTCATGACCGGCTGCGGGCGCGACGAGGCGGACCGGGTGCGGCGCGGGCTCTCCGACCCGGAATCGCAGGCGCGGATCAAGGTGTGGTTCGCGGCGAAGGCGGGGGAACGGGGCTACTCGGCCGAGGTGATCGGCCGGACCTGGGAGATCGTGGAGGCGTTCGGCTCGTACGGCTTCTGCAAGGCGCACGCGGTGGCCTTCGCCGTGCCGACGTACCAGTCGGCATGGCTGAAGGCGCACCACCCGGCCGCTTTCTACGCCGGACTGCTCACGCACGACCCGGGGATGTACCCGAAGCGGCTGCTGCTGGCGGACGCGCGGCGCCGGGGCGTCCCGGTGCTGCCGCTGGACGTGAACCGGTCGGCGGTCGCCCACCGCATCGAACTGGTGTCCGAAACCGGGGCTCCGCCGGTGTGGGGGCTCCGGCTGGCCCTGGCCGACGTCCACGGCATCAGCGAGGCGGAGGCGCTCCGGATCGAGGAAGGGCAGCCGTACGGATCGCTGCGCGACTTCTGGGACCGGGCGCACCCGGGCCGGCCCGTCGCCCAAAGGCTCGCCCAGGTCGGGGCGCTGGACGCCTTCGGCGCCAACCGGCGCGACCTGCTGCTGCACGTGGCCGAGCTGCACGGCGCGCAGCGCTCGGCGGGGGCCCGGCAGGGCAGCGTCCAGCTCCCGCTGGGCGGCGGGCGGTCCACGGCCCCGGTCGGCCTGCCCGACCTGAACGAGGCAGAGCGGCTCAGCGCGGAGCTGGGCGTGCTCGGCATGGACGCCTCGCGGCACTTGATGGAGGACCACCACGCCTTCCTGGCGGAGCTGGGGGCGGTCCCGGCCAGCAGGCTGCGCGAGGTCGAGCACGGCCGGACGGTACTGGTCGCGGGGGCCAAGGCGGCCACCCAGACCCCGCCGATCCGGTCCGGGAAGCGGGTCGTCTTCACCACGCTGGACGACGGGACGGGCCTGGTCGACCTGGCCTTCTTCGACGACAGCCACGAGGCGTGCGCGCACACCGTCTTCCACTCGTTCCTGCTGCTGGTACGGGGTGTCGTCCAGCGGCGCGGACCGCAGAGCCTGAGCGTGGTCGGCTCGGCGGCCTGGGACCTGGCCGAGCTGGTGGAACTGCGGGCCGCGGGCGGCCTGGACGCGGTCGCGGCCCGCCTGGCCGAACCGCTGCCGGGTGCCGGGGGTGCATCCGACTCCGCCGGCTCCGGGCGCCGCATCCACCTGCCCACCGGGTACGAGATGAACCCGTGGGCCGACCTCCAGCCGGCCGGCGACCGCGCCGCCACCGGCCGCAAGCTGTGGCACTCCAGCCCGGGGAGCGCGGGATGACCCCGGCCAACGGCGTCCTGCACGTACGGTGCGCTCCGGCGGTGTCCGAGGAGGGGTACCGCGAAGTCCTGGAACTCCTGCGGGAGTTCTCCCCGACGGTGCAGGCCCTGCCGCCCCGGGCGGCGCTGGTGCACGTACGCGGCGCCCGGCGGTACTTCGGCGCGGACGCCTGCCGGATCGCCGAGCTGGTACGGCTGCGCGCCCTCGCCCGGCTGGGCACGGACGTACGGATCGGGGTCGCCGGGACCTGGGCGGTGGCGGCGACGGCCTCCGCCCGGGTGCCCGGGCCCGGCGGCGTCCTGGCCGTACCCGAGGGCGGGGCGGACGCCTTCCTCGGGCCGCTGCCGGTGGAGGCCCTGCACGGCATCGGCCCCAAGCAGGCGGAGGCGCTGCGCGGGTACGGACTGCACACGGTCGGCGCGGTCGCGGCCGTCTCCCCGGGCACCGTCGAACGGATCCTGGGCCAGCGGGCGGGCCGACTGGCCGCGGAGCGCGCCCGCGGGATCGACCCGCGCCCCGTCACCCCGAAGGACCTGCCCGCATCGGCCGCCGTCCGCAGCGGCTTCACCCGGCACGAGCTCGACGGCCCGCACGCCCGGGCCGTGCTCCTCGGCCTGGTCGTCCGGCTGGGCGCGGTCCTGCGCGGCCGCCGCCAGGCCGCCCGGTCCCTGTCGCTGACCCTGCAGTTCGCCGGCGGCACCCGCTGGGAGCGCACCCGGCGGCTCACGGAGGCGTCCGCGCACGACGAGGACCTGCGGGCGGCGGCGTACCGCCTGCTGGACGCGGCCGGGCTGCAACGGGCCCGGCTGACCGGCATGGTGCTGCGCGCCGAGGACCTCACGGGCGCCGAGCGGGTGTCCCGGCAGATCTCGCTGGACCCGGTCCGCGAGGCCCGCCTGACGGTGGAGGCGGCCGTCGACCGCGCGAACGCCCGCTTCGGCCCGGGCACGGTCCGCCCCGCCGCCACCTTCCACAAGGCGGCTTAGGGCCTGTCTTTCGGATCATGCCGGGCTCGCGGGGCCTGGTGCGCGCGCTCGCCGCGTTGTCGTCGCTCGCCAACGTCCCCCAGCTACCGCTGGGAGGTGCCCCCACCGCGTTGACTCCCTCCTGCGCCTTGCGATCGCACGCACCAGGCCCCGCTCCCTGATCCGGCCTGATCCAAAGACAGGCCCTAGGCCCCCGAGGCAGTCCCTTGCAGCCCGCCCAGCAGGCGCCGGGCCATTTCGGTGCGGAGCCGGGAGGTCTGGGCCTGGATCAGGTGGAACTGGGCCTCGCGGGCGAGGCGGCCGGCGGTGTTCCCGTACGAGATCGCCCGGCCGCCCGTCGCGGCGACGCAGGCGGTGGCCGCCCGTACGCCGAGCTCCAGGGCGGCCGCCCGGAGCGCCAGCCGGTCCTCGACCCGCTCCTCCGGCGGGAGTTCGTCGCGCAGGGCGTAGGCCTCCGAGCGCAGCCGGGCCGCCTCCTGCGCCACTCGGTGGCCGAGCTCCTCGTACGCGCTGCCTGCGGCGGGGGCCGATCGCAGAAGGAAATCGGACGCGGCGCGCACGTGGCCGAACACGGCGGGGTGGGCGTTCGCGTTCTCGAGATCGTATGCGCGGGCCCACTCCGCCCGGGGCTGCACGGAGATCACCGCGCTCCGCGGGACGAGTACGTCGCGTACCTCCACCGCCACCGTGCTGGTGCCGTTCATCGCCCACAGCGGCGCGGATCCGCCCGCGACCAGCCCGGGGTCGCCGTCAGGCCCGCAGGCCACCGCGGCGAACAGCACCCGGTCGCCAGGGGCGAGGGCGCCCAGGTACACCACGTCGGTGAGGCCCCAGCCGGTCATCCAGGGCACCCGGCCGCTCAGCCGCCACCCGTCGGCGGCCGGTTCGGCGGTGACGGGCGGCCGCGCGTGCCGCAAGAACGCGAAACCGGCCGTGCCCCGCCTGGCACCCGAGGAGAGGGCGGGCGCCCACTGCTCGCGCAGCGCGGCCGCCTCCGGCCCGGTGGCCGCGTGCAGCGCCTTCACGAGGGCGAAGTGCTGGGTGTGCACGAACCACGTGGACGGGTCCGCCGACGACAGCAACTCGGTCACCTCGCGGACCACTTGACGTGTGGTCAGCCCGCTCTCGGGGCGGGGTGCGTGACCGAGCGCCCCGTAGGCGCCGCAGCGGGCGAGGGCGTCGAGGTGCGACCGCGGCACGCCCTCCTGGGCGGTCTCCTCCGCGACGGGCCCCAGCGTGCCCACGACGACCTCGGTGACCGCGGAGACGAGCGGGTCGGCGGCCAGGTCGGGCGGGGTGGCCAGGGCCGTGCCCGCACCGGGAGCCCACTGCATCCGATCACTCACCTCACGCGGAGTAGGGGACCCCATTGTCCCGGGGGCGCGCGGGGGCACGGGTCGACACGCTTTTTTTACTGACGCGTAACTTCCAAGTTTTGCTACTCGCCCGTAATTTGGCCGAAGCAGCACCCCCTTGTGATCCGGATCACGGGACTAACCCCCACGTACTTCCCTGACCCAGCAAGGAGATCACTCGATGCTGCCCTGGCGACGCCTGCTCCGCCCGCTGGCCGTCCTCACCCTCGCCGCAGCCGCCCTCGTCGCCCCCACCGGCGCCGTGCAGGCCGCGTCCGCACCCAGCAGTGGCTGGAACAACTGGTCCTGCAAGCCCTCCGCCGCCCATCCCCGCCCCGTCGTCCTCGTCCACGGCACGTTCGGGAACTCCGTCGACAACTGGCTCGGATTCGCCCCCTACCTCGTCCACCGCGGGTACTGCGTCTACTCGCTCGACTACGGGCAGCTGCCCGGCGTGCCGTTCTTCAACGGGCTCGGCCCCATCGACGAGTCGGCCGGGCAGCTCGACGTCTTCGTCGACAAGGTGCTGGCCTCCACCGGAGCCGCGAAGACCGACATCGTCGGCCACTCGCAGGGCGGCATGATGCCGAACTACTACCTCAAGTTCCTCGGCGGCGCCCCCAAGGTCAACGCCCTGGTCGGGCTCGCTCCCGACAACCACGGAACCACCCTGAGCGGACTCACCCAGCTGCTCCCGTACTTCCCCGGCGCCGAGGACCTGATCAGCTCCGCGACCCCGGGGCTGGCCGACCAGATCGCCGGATCCGCCTTCGTCACCAAGCTGAACGCGGGCGGGGACACCGTCCCCGGGGTCCAGTACACCGTCATCGCGACCAAGTACGACGAGGTCGTCACGCCGTACCGGAGCGCGTTCCTCCAGGGGACCGGCTCCAACGTACGGAACGTCGTGCTCCAGGACCTGTGCCCCCTGGACCTCTCCGAGCACGTCGCCATCGGGCTCACCGACCGGATCGCCTGGCACGAGGCGGTCAACGCCCTCGACCCGGCGCACGCCTCGCGGACCACCTGCGCGTCGGTCTTCGAGTGAAGGTGCCGACGCACAGGCAGCCCGGCTGAACCGGCAGATCCAGCGGCCGCGACGGACTAGCGGCCGCGACCGACTAGCGGCCGTGCCGGACTAGCGGCCGTGCCGGCCCGGCGCCGTCGCACGGCGTCGGGCCACGCCGAACAGCACGGCCGCACCGAGGGCCAGCACGCCGGCCCCGGCGATCGCGATCGCCGGGGTGGCGCCGCTGCCACCCGTCTCGGCCAGGTTGGTGGTGCCCGCGGGGGACTCCGACGGGACCGGGGCGAGGGCGGTGCTGCCGTTCGTCCTCGGGTCGTTGTCGCCGTGGCCGTTGTGCTCCACCGTGGACTTGCCCTCGCCGTCGGCGATCTGCTGGTCCGTCGGCGCCTTGGGTGCGTCCGAGGAGCGGTCGGCGGAAGGCTTGGCGCTCGGCTTCGTACTCGGCTTCGTGCTCGGGGTGGTGCCGGTGCCGGTGCCTCCGCCGGCGCCGCCGGTGCCTCCGCTCGCACCGCTCCCGCCGTTGTCCTTGCCGAACACCACGTCCGAGCAGGTGTAGAAGGCCTCGGGGCTGTCCGAGCGCTGCCAGATGCTGTAGATCAGGTGCCGCCCGGACTTGTTCGGCACACTGCCGGAGAAGACGTAGTCCCCGTTCTGCATGCCCGGGTCGGTGGCCTTCGCGAACGGCGCCGGCTCCAGGTCGGACCACTTCAGCGGCTTCGCCGGGTCGTAGCCGTCCTTCGTGATGTACAGCTCGAAGGAGCCCTTGTGCGGGGCGGTCCCCTTGTACCGGAAGGTGTGCTCGCCCGCGGACATCGGACCGGCCGGCCAGTCGGCGCGGGCCAGGTCCAGGCCCCGGTACTTGTCGTTGCCGGCGGAGCAGAGCTGGCCGTTCGGGATCAACGCCCGGTGGTTGCCGGCCGCGTTGGCGATGTTGACCGCGTTCCAGTCGTAGAACGCCTGCGTGCCGCTCGCCGCCACCGCGGCCTTGCACGCCGCCGACTTCGGAGACTCCGGCCCCTCCGCGTAACAGGCCGCCACCCGGCTGACCGGGTCCGTCATCGAGCCGTGGGCGGCCGCCGGGACCGCGGCATACGCGGCCACCGCGAGCGGGGCGAGACCGACTGCGGCGATACGGGTCACGGTGCGGCGGCGTGCGGGCATGGGTGGATCTCCTTCGGAGCGGCGATGCGGGCACCACGGTCGTGGATGCGCCGGGAGCGCCGGGAACCGGGCCGGGCGGCGCCGCCCCCCGTCGGACCGGCGCCGCCCCAGGCCTCCCTGGCCCCGCCAAGCTAGCCCTCCGCACCAGCGGTTCCACCCCTTTCGGGGCCCTCCCGAAGATCCTTAGGGTGCACTTAAGGCAGGGGTAAGCACCGCCTCAGGAAGGAATCCCGCGAAGCCCTTCCACCCCAGGGTTTCCGGCTCCTCGCTGTCCAAGTCGGTCCAGGCGAATCCACCCCGTGTCGCCCCCGGTGGCTCCCCATCCGGCTCCCCGACCCAGACGCCTGCTGCTTGTTGCGGGGGAAGTCATGCCCCCATCCGACCACCAGGCTGACCACGTTCGACCCCTGTTCCCACCAGCATCCGGGCGCCCGTCATTGGTCATCGCCGGCCGCCCCCGGTCCCACTCCTACGGCCCACAGACGGCCCGGGTGGATCGACTTGTTCGGCGTCGGGACTGCACTCACCTCCGCTTCAATGTCCACCATGGAACTCCGAGAGAAGTGCAAGTGGGCGGCGGACAACCACAGGGTCGGCACGGCCTCCGCCCGGGGCGAATGCACCTGGGGGGCTCCCTGCGCCCGCCCCGTGGTGTGGAGCGTGCGGGTCAGCGACGCCGGCGGCGACAGCTGGTGGGCAGCCTGCGCGGATCACGCCGCCACATCCCCGGTACTTTCGCCCCGCACCACCAACTGAGCAGCAGACGGCTCCGCAGGCCCCGTACGCCTCCCGCGTCTCCGCAGGTCAGGAGCTTGGATGGATTCCGAGCCGCCTCGCGAGTCCGCGAATAGGCCGCGATCCGCGGACAGTCGGCGACAACTGCTTTGTAAGTCGACCTCGTCCCGGCGCGGGCGCTGTACACCCCGCATGCGGGTGCCGTAAGCGTCTGCCGGTTGCCACCGCTGTTTCCCGGGACGCGGTCACGAAGGGCAGCCGCCGCGCCGTCGGACTGCCCTGGCTCCGTCTCCATGGCTCTTCCCCGGCGGCCAACCCGGACGCCCGATCAGCACCACACAGCTGACCCAGCGCCTGAAGCAGCTCGGGATCCGGCCCAACCAGGCCCGCAGCACCGCCCTCTTCCAGCTCGCCACCGAGATCCCCGCCGCGATCCTCGCCCGCACACTCGGCATCCACACCGACGTTGCCGTCGCCTGGCAACGTCTCTCCGCCGGCGACTGGGCCAACTACGCCGCGGAAGTCAGCCACCGCTACTCACCCGAGAGACAACACGATGCACCGTGACGACCAGCCAGCGAGTCAGCAACCTGCGATCTCACCGGAACGGGCTGCCGAAACGAAAGAGATCATCGACCGCGTCACGCGGTGGGCCGCAGGACGCCATGACGTCGTCGGTCTCCTACTTGTCGGATCGTGCGCTCGCAATGCCGCACGGCCTGACTCCGACATCGACCTCGTCCTTCTCACGACTGACGAGTCCCAGTACTCCGACAACGCATGGACCGTCGAGCTCGCCCTCGGCAAACTGATCAGAACTCAGTCGTGGGGACCGATCAGCGAACGACGCTTCGTCACAGCGTCAGGGCTGGAGGTCGAGATCAACATCGGGTCTCCCGACTGGGCACAGACGCACCCGGTGGATCCTGGCACACGCCGAGTCGTCACCGACGGAGCCCGTCCCCTGCACGACCCGGGCACTGTCCTTGCGTCTCTTATCCGGGCCTGCCAATCGTGACGACCCCGGCGGCGAACGGCCAGCTCAAGGGGTATTCGGACAGTTCCAAAACCCGACGTCACCATTAAAGTAGCTGCGGCCGGTGATCGCGGAGGGCGCGGAAGCGATGGACCAGATCTTCTCGCGGGGGACCGCTGAGGCGCCCCCTGGTCGCAGGCGTCGTGATCCACGGCCCGTGGCTCCCGGTTTGGCTTCCTGGAGCCAAACCGGGGCCATTGGGTAACCTTCTGACCTGCATAGACGCTCTTCTCGGACCTCGTCCGAGAGCCTTAGGGCCCGCTTGAGGAACCGCTAAGCGGGCCTACAGAAAGAGGGCCGGAGCAGCCGTTTTCACCTGAGGAGGGCGGTCAGACCGGTCGGCGCGAGGGCCTGGGCGGCCAGGGTGTCGAGGGCGCGGACGGCCTCGGCCGCCGCCTCGGGGTCGGTCTCCGTGAGCCCGCTCGCCGCGAACTCGTCCTCGTCCAGCCGCAGGACCGCGGAGCCGTCCGCCGACACCCACAGGTCCAGGTCCAGGTCCTCGACGAGGATCTCGCCGTCCTGCACCACCGCCGGGCGCGTGACGTCGCAGTACCAGCCCTTGAGGACGCCCTCGCCCGTCCGCACCTCCTTGACCGCGTACCAGCGCGTCCGCCAGAAGTGCTCGGTGAACACGTCGCCCGGTTCGAAGCGCACGAAGCCGAAGTCCCGTACGCCGTCGGCCGCCCAGGGGGCGCGTACGGAGATCCGGTCGCCCGTGTCCGCGACCAGGGCGGCGGGGTAGCGGATCTTGGTGCGGCCCGCCTTGGTGAGGGCGACGGTCAGCCCGGTGCTGCTCATGACTGCTGGGGTCCCTTCAGTTGCTTCGCGTAGCGCGTCTCGGTCGCGCAGATCTCGTATCCGAACCACTTGTTGATGGCGAGCATCGGCTCGTTCCCGGTGTCGTTGCCCGTGAAGGCCTCCGTGCAGCCGGCGGTGCGGGCCCGGTGCAGGGAGTCGGTCTTGGCGAGCTTGGCCAGGCCGCGGCCGCGGAAGGCGCGCAGGGTGCCCGTCATCGCCGAGCCGTAGCGGGTGGCCCCGTCCGTCCGGGCGGCGCAGAACGCGGCCACGACCCCGTCGACCAGGACGACCGTGGTCAGCTCCTTGTCGAGGTCGGGGTGGCGCCAGACGGTGGCGAGCCAGTCCTCGTAGTCGTCCAGCTCCGCCGGCACGTCGCCCGGTTCGTCGCCGGAGGCCTCCGCGTCGGCCTCGTACAGCGGTCGCGGGTCGGCGGCGAAAGCGCTGCCGGGGCGCAGCTCGACCCCCGCGGGCAGCGCGTCCGGGTACGGAGGCAGGGCGGCGGAGGCCAGGTCCAGGCGCAGGAAGTGCGCGGAACGGCTCGGGCGGTATCCGCGCCGCTCGGCGAAAGCACGGGGGGCGGGCTCGTCCAACACCCAGGCGTACGTGCTCGCGGCGCCCTCCGCGGCCAGGTATTCCTCGGCCGTCCGCAGCAGGGCGGTGCCCGCGCCGCCGCCGCGGTGCGCGGGGTCGACGTACGCGTTGACGAACGACAGGCCGGGCTCCGGGCCGTCGTACGCGAGACCGGCCTCGGCGGTGCCGACGATGCGGCCGTCCGCGGTCTCGGCGACGAGGAGGCGATGGCGCTTGGCCGGAGCGGCGGAGGACAGCTCGAAGGCGACGCCGTCGGCGGTGGCGATCAGGAAGGGCAGTGAGGAGCGGCGCACCCGTACAACGGACTCCGCGTCCGAGGGGTCGCCCGGGCGGAGGTCGCGGATCGAAACGGTCATGCCGTCGACCGTAGGTGCGGGCAGGGGGCGGATGCCTCCGAATTTTCCCCGGAGATGGGGGAGAATCGCCGGGTGACCTCGACGAACCTGAAGATCCGGATCGACGGCGCGGCCGGCGCGGCCGCCCCGTACGAGCAGCTGCGCGCCCAGATCTCGGAGGCGGCGCGGGCGGGAGACCTGCCGGTCGGGTACAAGCTGCCCACGGTGCGCGGGCTCGCGGAGGAGCTGGGGCTGGCGGCGAACACGGTCGCGAAGGCCTACCGGGCGCTCGAGGGCGACGGGGTGATCGAGACCCGCGGCCGGAACGGGACCTTCATCGCGGCGGCCGGCGACGGGGCCGCCCGGGAGGCGGCCACCGCCGCGCAGGCCTACGCGGAGCGCGCGAAGCGGCTGGGCCTGACCTTCGACGAGGCCACGTCGGCCGCCCTCGACGCCCTGCGCGCCCGGTACGGAAACTAGCGACACCAAGCCCCCGTACGACCCTGCACGAGGGGGCCCTACAGGTACAGGCCCGCTTCCGAACCGTGCTGGCCCTGCGGCGGCAGCAGCGCCGAGGGGCCCGTGCCCCGGCGCAGCGCGAACAGTTCGGCCAGCGTGGCGCCCTCGCGCGGAACCCCCTCGTCCGTGCCCAGCCAGTCCACCGCCTCGCCGTGCGTCAGGCGGCCCACCTCGATCCGCGCCAGGCAGCGGCCCGGCCGGACCACCGCCGGGTGGAGCCGTTCCAGGTCCTCGTTCGTGGTGACGCCGACCAGCACGTTGCGGCCCTGCCCCAGCAAACCGTCCGTCAGGTTCAGCAGCCGCGACAGTGCCTGGCCGGCCGTGTGCCGGGCCTCGCCGCGGATCAGCTCGTCGCAGTCCTCCAGCAGGAGCAGCCGCCACCGGCCCTTCGCCGTGCCCTCGTCCTCGCCGATCGCGATGTCCATCAGGTAGCCGACGTCGTTGAACAGCCGCTCCGGGTCCAGGACGCAGTCCACCTGGCACCAGTCCCGCCACGACCGGGCCAGCGTCCGCAGCGCCGAGGTCTTGCCCGTCCCCGGCGGGCCGTGCAGCAGGAGCAGCCGCCCCGCGATGTCGTCCGGGGTCACCTTCATCAGCCGGTCCATCGCCCCGGCCACCGGCGCCGTGTAGTTGGGCCGCACCTCCGCCCAGGTCCCGGCCGCGATCTGGCGGGTCGTCCGGTACGGGCCGCGGCGCGGGGAGACGTACCAGAAGCCCATCGTGACGTTCTCCGGCTGCGGTTCTGGCTCGTCCTGCACCCCCTCCGTGGCCTCGCCGAGCACGCTGGAGGCGAGTTCGTCGCTGACCGCCGTCACCGTCACGTCCGCGCCCCGGCTCCAGCGCGAGACGAGCATCGTCCAGCCCTCGCCCTCCGCGAGGGTGGCGCTGCGGTCGGAGTCGCGGGCCGAGCGCAGCACGGTGGCCTCGGGCGGCAGCAGGGTCGCCTCCGCCTTCACCCGCTCGATCGTCACGCTGTGCGAGTACGGCTGCTCGCCGGACGCGAACCGGCCGAGGAACAGCGCGTCCACGACATCAGACGGTGAATCGCTGTCGTCGACGTTGAGCCGGATCGGCAGCGCGTCATGCGGGTTGGCTGGCATGGCGCCCATGATCCGGCACGAAGTGGCCGCGTGCACCCGTGTTTCGCTGGATCGGGTGCCCAAGTTCCCTCTTCAAACGCACCGGTGGTGAAGGTTCGGCTGGCAACTCTGCCCTGAACATTCTTGGCATGGACACTTCCAGCCATCCCCGGCTCCTTGTACCACGGACTCAGGAGTAACCCCCACAAGGAGCCGCACACATGAGCATGAAGATGTCGCGCTTCGCCGCCCTGACCTCCTCCCTGTTACTCGCCGCGGGCGCCGCCCTGTTCGGCGCGGGACAGGCGGCCGCCGCCACGGCCGATTTCGGTTACGTCGCCCTCGGCGACTCGTACTCCTCCGGCGTCGGCGCCGGCAACTACGACAGCGGGAGCGGCAACTGCAAGCGCACCTCCCGCGCCTACCCGGCCCTGTGGGCCGCCGCCCATTCCCCACAGACCTTCTCCTTCACCGCCTGCTCGGGCGCCCGTACGGGTGACGTCCTCTCCGGCCAGCTCGGCCCGCTGAACTCCGGCACCGACCTGGTCAGCATCACCATCGGTGGCAACGACGCCGGATTCTCCGACGTCATGACGACCTGTGTGCTCCAGTCGGAATCCACCTGCATCAACCGCGTCAACCAGGCCAAGGCGTACGTCGACTCCACCCTCCCCGGCCAGCTCGACCAGGTCTACACCGCCATCCACGGCCGGGCGCCCGGCGCGCACGTCGTCGTCCTCGGCTATCCCCGCTTCTACAAGCTGAACGGCACCTGCGCCACCGGACTCACGGAGGGCGAGCGCTCCGCCATCAACGGCGCGTCCGACTACCTGAACGCCGCCATCGCCAAACGCGCCGCCAACCACGGGTTCACCTTCGCCTCGGTCGCCGGCGCCTTCACCGGCCACGAGATCTGCTCCGGCGACGCGTGGCTGCACAGCGTCAACTGGCTCAACATCGGCGAGTCGTACCACCCCACCGCCGCCGGACAGTCCGGCGGCTACCTGCCCGTCCTCACCAACGCCGCCTGACCCGGAGGGCTACGAAGCCGCGGCTTCGGGCTCCGGAGCGGCCTCCGGGTCCGAGGCTTGCGGCTCCGAGGCCTCCGGCTCCGCGGCGTCGGGCGTCGCCGGTCCCGCCGGTACGGGCCCTGCCGACACCGGGGCCGGCGTACCGCTCGGACCGGGGGAGGGGGAGGGCCCGCCCGTCGGGGTCTCCCCCTCCTCGCACGTCACGGAGAAGTCCACCCACTCCGAGGCCGTCGGGTCCGGCCCGCGCACCTCCAGCCGGACCGCGTCGTCGAAGGTCGCGCTCGGGTAGTACGTGAGCTCGGTGTGGTCCAGCTGCCGGCTCCGGGGGCCGTCCGCCGCGTACGTGACGGACTGCCAGCCGGGGCCGGAGGTCACCCCGCTGCGCGTCGCCCAGCGGTACTCCAGCACGGCGGGCGTACGGTCCGCATCGACGGTCGCCGTGAAGGCGGGCGCCTGCTCGGCGGGCGGCGGGCAGGCCCCGCGGTAGTCCGTCCGTACGGCGCGCACCGACACGGCGAAGTGCGGCGCGGGCGTGGCCGACGGCGAAGCGGACGGCGACGGCGACGGCGTGGGGGACGCGGAGGGCGACCCCGATCCGGAGGCGCTCGCGGTCGCCGCGGCCGAGGTGGTCGCAGGCCCCGTCGGGCCGGTGCCGCTCCCGCCCGGCTCCTCGCGCTCCCTGAGCAGCAGCCACCCCAGGGCGACCACCGCCAGCAGCAGCACCACGATCCCGGCGATCAGCACCAGCCCGGCCCGCCCCTCGCGCGGCGCCCCGCGGCCCGCCGGGGCAGCGCCCGGCATAGGAGCGGGCATCGGCACCGGCATCGGCGGGGTGGGCCCCTCGGCCCGTCCCTGCGCGTCCGGTGCGCCGAGCCGTTGGTGCGCCGTGGCCGTCGGCGAGTCCGGACCCGACACCGCCCCGCCGGAGCCCCGCAGGATCCCGCCCGCCCCGATGATCCGCAGCATCCGGGCCGCCTCCGCCGCGGGCAGCCGCTCCGCCGGGTCCTTGCGCAGCAGCCCCTCCAGCACCGGCGTCAGCGGGCCGGCCCGGCGCGGCGGCGGCAGCTCCTCGTCCACCACCGCCCGCAGCGTGGACAACGGGGTGTCCTGCCGGAAGGGTGAGACCCCCTCGACGGCGGAGTACAGCATCACCCCGAGCGACCACAGGTCCGACGCGGGACCCGGATCGCGCCCCAGCGCCCGCTCCGGCGCGAGGAACTCGGGGGAACCCACCACCTCGCCCGTCATCGTGATCGACGACGAGCCCTCCAGGCTGGCGATCCCGAAGTCGCTCAGCACCATCCGTCCGTCGTTGGCGATCAGCACGTTGGAGGGCTTGACGTCCCGGTGCAGCACCCCCGCCTCGTGCGCGGCGCGCAGCGCGGCCAGCACCTGCTCGCCGAGGTGAGCTGCCCGCTGCGGGGTCAGCGGCCCCTCGGCCTCCAGTACGTCGGCCAGCGAGAGCCCGCGCACCAGCTCCATCACGATCCAGGGCCGGCCGTCGTCGGTGGCCACGTCGTAGACCGTGACGACCCCGCGATGCGAGACCCGGGCCGCCGCCCAGGCCTCGCGCTCGAGCCGCCGGTACATCCGCCCGATCTCGGCGCCGTCCAGCCCGGCCGGAGGCCGTACCTCCTTGACGGCCACCTCGCGGCCCAGGACCTCGTCGCGGGCCCGCCACACGATGCCCATGCCGCCCCGGCCCAGCAGGTCGAGCAGCCGGTACCGGCCCGAGATGACACGGCCGGCCGCGGATTCCCCGCCCGCCCCACCGATGTTGTCACTCACGCGAGCCCCCAGGTCTGTCCGTGTGTCGGCGGGCGATCACTCCAAGTTAGCGCAGTGCACGCGTTGCGGCCCCGGTCCGCGCGGGACTCGCGCACGGACCCTTCAAACGGCCTCCTCCCCTGCGGAGAGTGACGGTCGACTCCGCTGAGTAATCGTCAACTCCCCGTCGCCATAGGGGTAATTCACACCACCGGGATACCCGAGCACGACGCAGGGGCGATAGGGTTAACCTGCCCGGGCCGGGTGCCCTCGTACGGGTGGGGAGAGAACATGGAACAGATAGCAATGCGCAGCAGGCCGCCACGCGTGCCTGCCATCACCTGCGGCAGCAGCGCGACCAGCTCGCGCCTCGACCGCCACCTCTCTGTGCTGGGCGGTCCCGCCGTCCCGCACCGCGAGACGGCCGAGGCGACCCTGCTGATGCGCGAACTCACCTCGCGCGACCACACGCACCGCCTGCGGAGCCGGAGCGCGCGCGTCTCGCT
Source organism: Streptomyces sp. NPDC031132 (assembly GCF_055570595.1). Taxonomy (NCBI): domain Bacteria; kingdom Bacillati; phylum Actinomycetota; class Actinomycetes; order Kitasatosporales; family Streptomycetaceae; genus Streptomyces; species Streptomyces sp. NPDC031132. The sequence continues at coordinate 197,958 of NZ_JBVIGX010000010.1, read as the reverse complement.
CTTCGCGCCGCTGCGCCGTCTGCGTCGCACGCTCTTCGGCAGCCGCCGCTCGTAACAACCGTCCCCGACCCCTTCTGGTTTCGCCCCCCGGCCCTACGCAACCACACCATCCCGGCGCAGTGTCGTGATCTGTGCGCCCGTCATCCCCAGGGCGCGCAGCAGGGCCTCGGTGTGTTCGCCGAGCGCGGGCACCGCACCCATGTGCGGTGCCGCGCCTCCCGGCAGTCCGATCGGCGGCAGCAGTGCCCGCAGCGGACCGGCCGGTGACCCCACCTCCCGCCAGCGGTCCCGTGCCGCCAGCTGCGGATGTCCCGCGAGCTGGGCCACCGAGTTCAGCCGTGCGCAGGCGATGCCCGCCGCTTCCAGCCGCCCGATCGCCTCCTCCGCGCCCAGCCGGCCCAGCGCCTCGGCGACCACGGCGTCGGTCTTCTCCCGGCCCCGGGTGCGTGCAGCGTTCGTCGCGTACGCCGGATCATCGGCCAACTCGGGCCGCTCCAGCACCTGTTCGGCGAGCCGACGCCATTCGCGGTCGTTCTGCACGGACAGCAGCACCCGGTCCCCGTCCGCCGTCGGGTAGGCGTCGTACGGGGCGATGACGGCGTGCGCGAGGCCCGTGCGCACGGGCTGCTCCCCGCCGTGCATCGTGTGGTGCAGCGGATGGCCCATCCACTCGGCCAGCGCGTCGAGCATCGAGACCTCCACCCGGCCCCCGCGCCCGGTGGCCCCGCGGCGCAGCAGGGCCGCCAGGACCCCGGAGAAGGCGTACATGGCCGCAGCGATGTCCGCGGCCGGGATGCCCGCCTTGACGGGCTGCTCCGGGGTGCCGGTCACCGAGACCAGCCCCGCCTCGCACTGCACGAGCATGTCGTAGGCGCGCTTGTGGGCGTACGGGCCCTCGGCCCCGTACCCGGAGATGTCGACGGCGACCAGCCGCGGGTAGCGCGCGCACAGCGCGGCCGAGTCGAGCCCGAGCCGGGCGGCGGCGCCCTGGGCGAGGTTCTGGACGAAGACGTCGGCCCCGTCGAGCAGCCCGTGCAGGACCTCCCGGCCGCGCGGGTCCTTCAGGTCGAGCGCGATCGACTCCTTGCCGCGGTTTGCCCAGACGAAGTGCGAGGCCAGTCCCTGCGCGGCGGTGTCGTAGGCACGCGCGAAGTCGCCGCCGTCGGGCCGCTCGACCTTGATCACCCGGGCGCCGAGGTCGGCGAGCTGGCGGGTGGCGAAGGGGGCCGAGACGGCCTGTTCGACGGCGACGACGGTGACGCCGTCGAGGGGCAGGGGTTCCACGGGGCGGGGTTGCGTGGGACGGGAGTGCGCAGGGCGCTCGGGCGCGGGCGAGTCGGCTGTCATGACAGCCTGCCTACCGGTTGGGACCCCCGGCTGTCACCACACGGGCGGTCGACATCGCACGCTGTGCGTGGTTCGTCCGCCTGTGGCGCCCGTCTCAGTCCCGGCCGCCCGCGAACCTGCGGGTGGCCGGCGGAGCGAAGAGGACCAGCAGGAGCAGGGACCATGCGACGGCCCCCGCGACCGGGTGCGCCGCCGGCCAGGCGGCGCCCGCCGCGGCCTCGCCACCGGCGTTTCCGCACAGGGCGCGCACCGCCGTGGCGACGGCGCTGATCGGGTTCCACTCGGCGACCGTGCGCAGCCACCCGGGCAGTCCGGCGGTCGGCAGGTACGCGCTGGACAGCATCGGCAGGACGAAGGTGGCGCTGCCGAGCTGGCCCGCCGCCTCCTCGCTCCGGCTCAGCAGCCCGAGGTACGTCCCCACCCACGCGGTGGCGAAGCGGAACAGCAGCAGCACGCCGAGCGCCCCCAGCGCGCCCGGGAGTCCGTTCTCGATCCGCCAGCCCATCGCGAGCCCGACCAGCATCACCGGCACCATGGAGGCCGCCGTGGTCAGCAGGTCGGCGGCGGTCTGCCCCAGCGGCACGGCCGCGCGGCTCATCGGCAGGGTGCGGAAACGGTCCGTCACCCCGCGGTGGGCGTCCTGCGCGGCCGTGAACATGCCGGTCATCAGGCCGTTCGCGGCGGTGGCGGCGAGCAGCCCGGGCACCAGGAACTCCCGGTACTCGGAGCCCGGCATGGCGAGCGCGCTGCCGAAGACGTAGCCGAAGAAGAGCAGCATCGTGATCGGCATGGTCTGGGTGAGGATCAGCAGCGCGGGCGCGTGCCGGGCCTTCTGCAGCTGGCGGGTGAGGACGGCGCCGCCGTCCGACAGCAGGGTGCTCATGACGCGTGCTCCGTCTCTGCCGGCTGCGCCGGCTGTGCCGCCTGTGCCAGCGGGCTCCGGGTGAGGCGCAGGAAGACCTCGTCGAGGGTGGGCGGGCGCAGGCTCGCGTCGGTGACCGGGACCCCGGCGTGGTCGAGCGCGCGGATGATCCGGGGCAGGGTGAGCCCTTGGTCCAGGACGGTCGCCCCGGCGGTGAGGCGCTCCCGGTCGAGTACGGGCAGGCCGCCGGTCAGCTGGTCGAGTACGACGGCCGCGCCGGGCAGCGCCTCGGCCGCGGTGACGGTCACCTCGGCGTACGCGCCGATCCGGGACTTGAGTTCGGCCGGGCTGCCCGTGGCGACGGCCCGGCCGCGGTCGACGACCACGATGTCGTCGGCGAGGCGGTCGGCCTCCTCGAGGTACTGGGTGGTGAGCAGGACGGTCGTGCCCTCGTCGGCGAGCGCTCGAACCGCCGTCCAGATGTGCTCGCGGGCCGCCGGATCGAGGCCCGTGGTGGGCTCGTCGAGGAAGAGCACCCGGGGGCGGGTGATGAGCCCGGCCGCCAGGTCGAGGCGGCGGCGCATCCCGCCGGACCAGGTGGAGGCCACCCGGTCCGCGGCCTCGCCCAGGCCGAAGCGCTCCAGCAGCTCGTCGGCGCGGGCCCGCCCGGCCGTCCCGCGCACTCCGGCGAGGCGGGCGAAGAGCCGCAGGTTCTCCCGGCCCGTCAGATCCCCGTCGACCGAGGCGTACTGGCCGGTGACCCCGATGGCGCGGCGGACGGCGGCCGGTTCGCGCGTGACGTCGTGGCCGGCGACGAGGGCGCGGCCGCCGGTGGGCCGGGTCAGCGTGGTGAGGATCCGCACGGCGGTGGTCTTGCCCGCGCCGTTGGGCCCGAGGAGGCCGCAGACCGCGCCCTCCGGCACGGCCAGGTCGAGGCCGCGCAAGGCGTGGACCTCGCCGAAACGCTTCTCCAGAGCTTCACTAAGTACAGCGTACGTAGTTGTCATGCAGTGGACCCTACCTCACTGCGTACGCTGTACGTAACTAGGATGAGGGCGAGGTGATGAGTGATGGCAGCCAGCGGGCGACCCGCCCAACCCGAAGTGATCTGGGCCCGCCCGGGGCGCGCCGGCCGCGGACCCCGGCCCGCGCACACCCGCGAGTCGATCGCGGCCGAGGCCGTGCGGATCGCCGACGCGGAGGGGATCGAGGCCGTCTCCATGCGGCGCGTGGCCGCCGGGATCGGCGCCGGGACGATGTCCCTGTACAACTACGTGCCGCGCAAGGAGGACCTGTACGAGCTGATGGTCGACGCGGTGGGCGGGGAGTACGAGCTGACCCCGCCGACCGGGGACTGGCGGGCCGACCTGCTCGGGCTCGCCCGCCAGGCCCGGGAGCTGATGCACCGCCACCCGTGGCTGCCCCGGCTGCTGTCCCCGGTCTACGGCTTCAGCCCGAACGCCCTGCGCTACCTGGAGCACAGCCTGGCCTGCCTGGTCCCGCTGGAGGCCTCCGGTGCGGAGAAGCTGGAGCTCGTCGCGGCGGTCAACGGCACGGTGGCCACGTTCGTGGCGAGCGAGCTGGCCCTGGCCGAGCGGGCCCGGTCGCTGCCGTGGAGCGAGGCCGCGGAGGAGGGCGTACGGACGGCCTGGCTGGGCTCGAGGCTGGCGACCGGGCAGTACCCGCTGCTGGCGGGCGCGCTGACCGGCGGTCACCCGGTGACGGAGGCGACCTCCGACCTGGGGGCGGTCTTCGACCGCTCGGTGTCCCGGCTCCTGGGGGCCTGGGGGGCGGCGGAGGGCTGACGCGCGGCTCTGCGCGGGGCCGACCCCGGGCCCCCGGGCCCGAGGCAGGCCGCGTGGGCCGGGCGGCTCCGTCAGAGCAGGGCGAACTGGCCGCCCGGGCCCTCCTCGTGGTGGTCCAGGACCGAGGCCGGGCGGCGGGCCCAGCGCGGCGGTGGCAGCACGCCCGCAGCCGCCAGCTCGGCGGCCGGCAGCGGCGGCCCGGGGGTGAACGCGGCCCGCTCCGGGGCCAGATCGGCCAGCAGCGCCAGGGTGGTCACCAGCGCCAGCAGCTCCGAGGTCCAGGCCTGCGGCCACTCGGCCGGTCCGAGCGCGTCCAGCCCGTCGGCCTTCGGGTCCCGGTGGGCCGTCCGGGCGGCGAACCAGGCCTCCAGCACCCGCGTACCGCCCTGCACCTCGTACTCCCAGGCGCCCGGCGGCACGGGGGAGACCGTCCCGGCCCCGAGGCTCAGCGTCTCGGTCTCCGGGTCGTACGCGAGCCCCTCCGGCCAGGCCTGGACCGCGGAGCGGACGTACGGGCGCCGCCCGCCCGGCAGCCGGGGCGGCTCGGCGCCGGGCCCGCCGCGCAGCTGGACGGTGAGCAACCGCTGCCCCAGCTCCAGCCCGGCCCGCCAGCGCCCGGGATCGCCGGTCAGCGGGACCTCGTACCCCCGGGGCCCGGGGCGGCCCGCCGCGAGGATCCAGCACAGCACGTCCTGCGGGGTGACCCGGCCGCCGTAGCGCTCGCCCAGTAGCGACAGCAGGCCCGGCGCGACATTGGGCTCCGCCCCGCCGGGGCGCCGGTGCAGCGGGCGGATCCGGCCCAGGCGACCGGCCGGGAGGTGTGCGGTGACCAGCAGCTCAGGGGTCTCGACGGCGAAGAGCTGGTGCTCGTCCAGGACCCGCCACAGCTCCGGGCGGGCCATGTCGATGAGCCGCTGGTCGGGCAGCAGCCACTGCTCGTCGAAGGGATCGCGCAGCACCCGTACGGGGTCGGGGCAGGGCCCCGGCGCATCGGCGAAACGGGCGGTCGACGGCGAGCGCCGGCCGGGTAGCGCGGCCGCGCCGGTGGTGGGCGTACGGGCCCGGGTCGGGCGGAACAGCCGGTCCCGCTCGGTCCCTTCGGCGCCGGTCACGGCCGCCCAGCGGGCGCGCAGCGCCGCGGGGTCGGGGGCCGCCACCCAGGCCCGGCCCAGGCGCAGGCCGCCCACGGCCCAGGGCATCAGATCGTCCAGCAGCGGTACGTCTTCGCTCACCCGCCAGATGGTAGCGACGGCAGGCGGCCGCCGGGGGTGCGGGCGGGGGCACGACCGCGGCGCGGCCGGGCTGCATCCAGGCCGACGAGCTACGCTCCCTATATACGGATATGTTCCGATGTCGAGGAGGCGGTCATGAGTCAGTACGACGAGTACTCGACTCCGTCGCAGGCCGAGGGCGAGCGGCTCGACGAGGACATGGACGAGAAGGAGAAGATGCAGCACCACCACCCGCAGACGATGCGGACCACGCCCTCGCAGGCGGAGGGCGAGCGCGGCAAGGACGACGAGGAGAAGTAGCCCCTGCGGGTTGGCGGAGCCCGGCAGGGGTCAGGTGGCGTCGACGGTCACCGTGAACGAGAACCGGTCCCCCCGGTACCGGATCCGCGCCACGTCCACGACCCGGCCGTCCTCGTCGTACGTCACGCCCGTGTAGTGCAGGATCGGGCTGAGCAGCGGCACCTGGAGCAGCTCGGCCGTCTCCGGGTCGGCCAGTCGCGCCTCGACCGTGTCCGTGATCCGGCTGATCTTCACGCCCACCACGTCACGCAGCACCTTGGTCATCGGCCAGCGCGCCAGATCGGCCAGGTCCACCGCCTCGGCGACCTCCGGGCGGACCGCGTTCTCCACCCAGTTGGTCGGCTCGCCGCTCTCGCCGTCGTGGCGCAGCCGGCGGTACGTGACCACCTCGGCGGTGTCCGGGAAGTGCTCCAGCAGCTCCCCGGACACCGCCGTCCGCTCTTGGCCGAGGATCGTCGTACGGTCGCCCGACTGCTGCGCCACGATCGCGTCGACCGAACCCAGCAGCCGCACCGGCGCCCCGCGCCGCGCACCCGGCTCGATGAACGTGCCGCGCCGCCGGTGCCGGCTGATCAGCCCCTCGCCCTCCAGCTCCTTGAGCGCCTGGCGCATGGTCAGCACGCTCACCCCGTAGTGCTCGGCGAGCTGCTCCTCGGTGGGCAGGCGCAGCGAGGCGTCCGGGGTGCGCCCCAGTATCGAGGCGCGCAGCGACTGTGACACCTGGTACCAGAGCGGCAGCTTCCGGTTGAGTACCAGCGAGTCGGGGGCGAAGGCGGTCACGGGTGGTTCTCCGTACGGACGGGGCGTGGGGCGCTTAGCGATACTAGGCGCGGAAGTGGCGCTGGAGCCCCTGCCAGACGTCGTCGTATCCGCGCTGGAGGTGATCGGCGCCGGCCGCCTGGGTGGTGGCGGTGATCGGCCAGCGGGTCTCGAACATGAAGGCCAGACCGTCGTCGATCTTCTGCGGCTTCAGCTCGGCGGCGCTCGCCTTGTCGAAGGTCTCCCGGTCCGGTCCGTGCGCGGACATCATGTTGTGCAGCGAGCCGCCGCCGGGGACGAAGCCTTCTGCCTTGGCGTCGTAGGCGCCCTCGATCAGGCCCATGTACTCGCTCATGACGTTCCGGTGGAAGTACGGCGGGCGGAAGGTGTCCTCGCCGACCAGCCAGCGCGGGGCGAAGACGACGAAGTCCACGCCCGCCAGCCCCGGGGTGTCGGAGGGCGAGGTCAGCACGGTGAAGATCGACGGGTCGGGGTGGTCGTAGCTGATGGAGCCCAGGACGTTGAAGCGGCGCAGGTCGTACACGTACGGGGTGTGCGTGCCGTACCAGGCGACCACGTCGAGCGGGGAGTGGTCGTAGGTGGCGGCCCAGAGGTTGCCGCAGAACTTGTTGACCACCTCGGTCGGGCGCTCGCTGTCCTCGTACGCGGCGACCGGGGCCCGGAAGTCGCGTGCGGCGGCGAGGCCGTTGGCGCCGATCGGGCCCAGGTCCGGCAGCTCGAACGGGCGGCCGTAGTTCTCGCAGACGTACCCGCGGGCGTCGTCGTCCAGGAGCTCGACGCGGAAGCGCACGCCGCGCGGGATCAGGGCGACCTCACCGGGGCCGGCGCTGAGCAGGCCGAGCTCGGTGCGCAGCAGCAGGCCGCCGCGCTCGGGGACGATCAGCAGCTCGCCGTCGGAGTCGCTGAAGACCCGGTCGGTCATGGAGGCGTTGGCGGAGTACAGGTGGATGGCCATGCCGGTGCGCTGGGTGGCGTCGCCGTTGCCGCCGAGGGTCCACAGGCCCGCCAGGAAGTCGGTGCCGGGCGCCGGGTCGGGGAGCGGGTTCCAGCGGAGCCGGTTGGGGTCCGCCGGGGCCTCGGTGAAGGGCGCGGAGCGCAGGGCGCCGTTGTCGATCCGGGCGAAGGGCGGGTGGGCCGCCGAGGGGCGGATCCGGTAGAGCCAGGAGCGGCGGTTGTGGCCCCGTGGCTCGGTGAAGGCGCTGCCGCTGAGCTGCTCCGCGTACAGGCCGAGGGGGGCGCGCTGGGGCGAGTTGCGGCCGGGCGGCAGGGCGCCGGGGACGGCCTCCGAGCTGTGCTCGTTGCCGAAGCCGGTGAGGTACTCCAGTGCCTCCGCCGTCTTCCTGGCCTGCTCGGCCTGCTCGCTCATGGGTGCTCCCGCTCTGTGGCAGTCGAAGGAATCCTATGGTCGACAGTAGGATTCCGTGGCCCGCGCGTCAATGGCCCGCTGCGATTCGCGAGGTCGCAGGGGATCCAAAAAGATGAACATTGCTCTACTCTCACGCGCATGTCGTGGACCCGCAGGTTCCCTGCCGTGCCGGCGGCGCTCCTCGCCGCCCTCCTCGCTCTCCTGTCCCTCCTCGCCGCCGCGCCCGCCGCCAGCGCGCACGAGGAGCGCCCCGTGACCCTCCCGGACGGCTCCGGATCCGTGCCGCAGTACCGGAAGGCCGAGCCCGACCTGCTGGTCTGCAAGACCGACCGGGCCGCCTTCGAACGCCGGACGTCCGCCTTCCCCGAGGAGCTGAAGCAGCGCAACCTCGCCCTGTACGAGCGGTGCGAGAAGAGCGGCTACCGGCACCTCCAGGAAGCCGTCGACGCCGTGGACCGGCCCGGCATGAACATCGCGATCCTCCCCGGCCTGTACGAGGAGGAGCCCTCGCTTCCGAAACCCACGGGGGAGTGCGCCGCGCTCAAGGCTCCCAACTCCTCGCTCGGCTACCAGATCCTGACGTACGAGCAGCAGGTGCAGTGCCGGCACAACCAGAACCTCGTCGCGATCCTCGGCAAGACGGACCTGCAGATCGAAGGCACGGGCGCGTCACGCCTCGACGTCGTCATCGACGCCAAGTACCAGAAGCTCAACGCCATCCGCGCCGACAAGTCGAACGGCATCTACTTCCGCAACTTCACCGCGCAGCGCACCACGTTCAACTCGCTGTACGTGCTGGCGGGCGACGGGTTCGTCATCGACGACGTACTGACCCGGTGGAACGACGAGTACGGCTTCCTGACCTTCGCCAGCGACCACGGGCTCTACAAGAACTGCGAGTCGTACGGCAACGGCGACTCCGGCATCTACCCGGGCAGCGCCTCGAACATCAACGACGGGCGCGGCTACGACGTCCCGCGCTACTCCATCGAGATCACCGGCTGCCACAGCCATCACAACATGGTCGGCTACTCCGGCACGGCGGGCGACTCCGTCTGGGTCCATGACAACGAGTTCGACCAGAACATGGGCGGCGCCTCGATGGACAGCGCCTTCCCCGGGCACCCCGGACTCCCGCAGAACCACGCCAAGTTCGAGCGGAACCTGATCCACGACAACAACGCCGACTACTACGGGTACGTCGCCGACGGCACCTGCGCCAAGCCGCCGATCGAGCGGGGCTACGAGCAGGGGGTGGTCTGCCCGCAGATCTCCATGCCGCCGGGCACCGGCATCATCACCGCCGGCGGCAACTGGAACGTCTACGAGAACAACTGGGTGTACGGGCACCGGCGCGCGGCCTTCTTCCTCTCGGCCGTCCCGGCGTTCATCCGCGGCGAGGAGGAGTGGTCGAAGCAGGCGGACACCTCCCACCACAACCGCTACGCCGCCAACATCCTCGGCAAGGACAAGGCGGGGGCGTCCCGCCCCAACGGCATGGACGTGTGGTGGGACGGCCAGGGCCGCGCGAACTGCTGGCAGTCCGGACCCGACGGCTCCACCCCGGGCACGCTCCCGCACTGCGGCGACCGCCGCGGCGAAGTGTCGGGCGCCTCGGCCCGCCTGGTCGGCGAACCGGTGAAACTCGCCCAGCTGCTGGTCTGCGCCGACTACAGCGTGCAGGCGCGCAAGCTCCCGGCCGGCTGCGACTGGTACGGGGCGCGCGGCCTGGAGCGGGTGGAGACCCAGATCGCGCTGGCCGTGGCGGCGGTGCTGCTGCTCGTGGGCGGGGTGCTGTGGTGGCGCCGCCTGCGCGGGTCCCGCCTGGGCACGGCGGCCTCGCTGCTCGGCTTGGCCGGGCTGGCCCTGGACGTCGCCGGCTCCACGATGCCGCTCGTGGGCACCTTCGTACCGGCCCTGGCCCTGCTCCTGCTGGGCCTGTGGTGGACGGGCGCGGGCATCGCGCTGCGCCCCGGCCGCCCCTGGCTGGCGCGGCTGACCCTGCTGCTGGCGACCCTCACCCTGCTCGACGCCTTCGACAAGGCCGTCCTGATGATCCCCTGGATCCCCCTCGGCCCCTCCTGGCTCCGCGCCCTCCTCACGATCCCCTGGGTCCTCTGGGCCACCATCGCCGCCTCCCGCCCGGACCCCGCCCCGGCCCGCCCCGCGGGCCCCGCCGGCCCGGGCGGCGATCCGGCGGGCGACCGCGCCCCGGTCCCGGCGGGCCCGGAACCGGCCCTCCACACCGAAGCCTCCCCGGACGCGGCATGACGGCCCCAGGCCCAGGCCCAGGCTCCGTGCACCGAGCCCGTTGCGGCCGCGGCCCAGGCCCAGACGTCGGCCCCGGCCCAGGCCCCGGCCCCGGCCCCGGCCCAGGTGCCGGCCCCGGCCCAGGTGCCGGCCCCGGCCCAGACGTCGGCCCCGGCCCCGGCCCAGGCCCCGGCCCCGGCCCAGGCCCAGGCCCCGGCCCAGGTGCCGGCCCCGGCCCCGGCCCAGGCGCCGGCCCAGGCCCAGGTTCCGGCTCCGTGGGTCGAGCCCGTTGCGGCCCCGGCCGCAGGACGCCCCGGCCGCGTCCCGCCGCGGCCGTCGAGGGCTTCCGCCCGGCCGGCTCGAGCCCCGCCCCGGCCCGCCCCATCGGACCGGACCGGTCCGATCCGGCCCAGGAGGGAGGACGACACGATCGACTCCGCGAAGACGCCCTGCGCGCCCTTGTGGACCAGGTGGGCCGCCAGCAGCGCACCGACCTCGTCGCCGCGGAGCATGCGCCACCCGGTCGCCGAAGCGACGTCCGGGACGGCCACCGCGCAGCGGTCCGCGTCCGGGTCATTCGCGATCACGATGTCCGGCTCGGCGGCCCCGCCCAAGCGGGCCACCGGCTGCCCGGGCCGACGGGTCGGGGTCCCAGGACCGGGATCACCGAGGGAGGAGTGCAGTGAGCGACGACCGGACCGGAGATCCCCTCAGGTGCGACGGCTGCGGGGTGCCGCCCGCCTGGGCGCGGACCCGGCGGGGTGCCCGAACCGCAGCCCTGCTGACGCTGGTGCTCCTGCTCGTCGGCGGCGCGGCGACGGGCTGCGGCGGGCGGGCCACCACCCACCACAAGCCCGGTACCAGCCACGAGCAGGCCACCGGCAGCGTCGGCACCCTGCTCGACACCCAGGACCCCACCGGCCACCGGCTCCGCGAGGTCCCGGCCGAGGGCGCGCCGGAGGTGCAGCTCGCCGCCCGCCCCGACTCCGAGGACGGCTGGAACCTCCAGCTGACGGTGAAGAACTTCCGCTTCACCCCCGACAGCACCGGCGGCGCCGCCCTCCCGGGCGCCGGCCACGCGCACCTGGAGCTCGACGGCCGCAAACTGGCCCGGCTGTACGGCCCCTGGTTCCACCTGCCCGCCGCGCAGGTCCCCGACGGCGCGCACACCCTGACCGTCCGTCTCTACGCGGACGACCACACCGCCTGGGCCGTCGCCGGCAAGCCGATCGACGGCACCGCCCAGCTCACGGCCGCCGCCCCGGGCCAGGCCGGCCACAGCCATACGCCGCCGCCGTCGGCGCCGCCGTCGCCGGAAGCGCAGGCCGACCGCACCGTCACCCTCACCGTCCGGGACGGCAAGGTCACCCCCGCCCCCGGCCGCACCGAGCTGCGGCGCGGCGAACGCATCGCCCTGCGCGTCACCAGCGACCGCGCGGACACCCTGCACGTCCACGGCTACGACAAGGAACTCGCCCTGCCGGCAGGCCAGGAGGCCACCCTGGTCCTGACGGCCGACCGTACGGGCCTCTTCGAGGTCGAGACCCACGAGTCCCGCCTCGTCCTGGCCCAGCTCCTCGTCCGGTGACCCGGCCCGCGCCGACCCGGCCCGCCCCGACCCCGCCGGCACCCACCCCGAGCGGGACCCACCCGGCCCCGTTCCCCTTCCGCGGCGGGGAACAAGGCCGCGCGGGCGGCCCGCGGTGACCCCGGTCGGGCCGGGTCCCCTACCCGCCGCGGGCGGCGGTGGCGGGGGCCAGGGCGTGGTCCTTCACCCGGCCGATCCGCTCACCGTGCTCGCGCACGGGATCGGGTCCCGGCACGATCTTCCGATCTCTCCCTTCTACGCATTCGCCGGTGCCTTCGCCGCGCTGTTCGTCTCCTTCCTCGCGCTCGGTCTGCTCTGGTCCTCCTCCCGTTTCCGCGGCGACCGCTCAGGCCTCGCCCTGCCCGCCGCCGTCGAGCGGATCGCCGACGCGCCGGCCACCCGTACCGCCCTGCGCGGCCTCGGCCTCGCCGCCGCGCTCGCCGTCCTCCTCTCCCTCCTCCTCGGTCCCGACGACCCCGCGCACAACCCCGCCCCCGGCGCCGTCTACGTCCTCCTCTGGGTCGGACTCGTCCCCGCCTCCCTCCTCCTCGGCCCCGTCTGGCGCCTGCTCAACCCGCTCCGTACCCTGTACCGCCTGCTGCCCCGCGCGCGGCGTCAGGCACATGCATCCGCGCCCCTCCCCGCCCGGCTCGGCCAATGGCCCGCCGCCGCCGGGCTGTTCGGCTTCACCTGGCTCGAACTCGCCGCTCCGGATCCCGCATCCACCACCACCCTCCTGACCGCCCTCTCCGTCTACACCGCCGCCCACCTCGCCCTCGCCGCCCGCTTCGGAGAGCGCTGGTTCGCCCACGCGGACGCCTTCGAGGTGTACTCCGCCCTCCTGGCCCGGCTCTCTCCCCTCGGCCGCCGCAGCGACGGCCGCCTGGTACTCCGTAACCCCTTCCACGGACTCGACGCGACACCCGAGCGGCCCGGACTCGTCGCCACCGTCTGCGTCCTGCTCGGCTCCACCGCCTACGACGGCTGCTCCGACAACCCGTCCTGGATCAACACCCTCCAGACCTCCCCCCTCGGCCGCACCCCCACGGCCACACTCGGACTGCTCGCCGCCATCGCCCTCGTCGCCACCCTGTACTGCCTCTGCGCGGCGGCCACCCGCCTCGTCTGCGGCCCGCACCCGGGCCCGCTGACCGCCTTCGCGCACTCACTCGTACCGATCGCACTCGGCTATCTCGTCGCCCACTACTTCTCCCTCCTGGTAACCGAAGGACCACGCACAGTAAGCATGGCACTCGGCGCTGACAACGCCCCAGAACCCTTGCCACCACTGGGTCCCGGCGCTCTCGCCGCCCTCCAGGTCGTCGCCGTCGTCACCGGCCACGTGCTCGGCGTGATCGCGGCCCACGACCGCTCCGTACGCCTCTTCCCGCCCGCCAGGGCCGTCGCGGGCCAGCTGCCGCTGCTCGCCCTCATGATCACTTACACGATCGGAGGGATCGGGCTCCTGCTGAACTGAGACTGCCGGTGTATCGAGAAGCCAGGAGCGGCATGATGGACCCCGTGCCCCCCGCCCACCCCCTGCGCCGTACGCCGATCCAGCAGCGCAGCGCCGACCGGCTCGCCCGGATCCTCGACGCCTGCGCCGAACTCCTGGACGAGACCGGGTACGAGAACCTCAGCACCCGGGCCGTCGCCCTGCGCGCCGGCGTGCCCATCGGCTCCGTCTACCGCTTCTTCGGCAACAAGCGCGCCATGGCCATCGCCCTCGCGCACCGGAACCTGGACCGGTACACCGAAGGCATCGCGGACCGACTCGCCGAACTTCCGGCCGGTGACTGGCGGCCCGTCGTGGACGCCGTGCTGGACGAGTACCTCGCCATGAAGCGCACCGTCCCCGGTTTCGCACTCGTCGATTTCGGCGTGCCCGCCCCTCCCGCGGAAGGCCCGGCCGCCGACCCCAACCGGCTGGTCGCCGTCCGCCTCACCGAACTCCTCGGCGCCCATCTCGGCCTGACCCCGGACGCCACCCTGGAACGGGCGGTCCTGGTCGCCGTCGAGGCCACGGACGCGCTGACGAAGCTGGCCTTCCGGGCGGACCCGGCGGGCGACCCCGGCATCGTGGCCGAGACCCGGACGATGATGCACGCGTACCTCGCCCACGCACTGGACTGACCCGCGCCCGCGTCCGTCCGGCGTCCGCCGTTCCGGCGCCCGCGTCCGTCCGGCGTCCGCCGTTCCGGCGCCCGCGTCCGTCCGGCGTCCGCCGTTCCGGCGCCCGCGTCCGTCCGGCGTCCGCCGTTCCGGCGCCCGCGTGGAACTCCGTCCCGCCCGCCCGGGGCGCACCCCTCCCCACCGTGCGTACCGGTCGGTATGCTCGGCGGTGCCCGTGTGTCCGTGCCGCAGTCCGCCGTCTCTGGAGGGCCCATGCCCCGCACCGCCCTGCGCATCTGCCCCCTCTGCGAAGCCACCTGCGGCCTCACCCTCACCATCGAGGGCACCGCCGTCACAAGCGCCCGCGGGGACCGCGAAGACGTCTTCAGCCGCGGCTTCATCTGCCCCAAGGGCGCGGCCTTCGGCGCGCTCGACGCCGACCCCGACCGTCTGCGCGCCCCCCTCGTCCGCCGCGACGGGCGGCTCCATGAGGCCACGTGGGAGGAGGCGTACGAGGCCATCGCCGCCGCGGTCCCGGCCCTCGTGCAGGAGTACGGAGCCCAGTCCGTCGGCGTGGTCCTCGGCAACCCGAACGTGCACACCATGGCGGGCGCCCTCTACCCGCCGCTCCTGCTCAAGGCCCTCGGCACCCGCAACCTCTTCACCGCCAGCACCCTCGACCAGATGCCCAAGCACGTCTCCAGCGGGCTCCTCTTCGGCGACCCCTTCGCCATCCCGGTCCCCGACCTCGACCGCACCGACTTCCTGCTGCTCCTCGGTGCCAACCCCGTCGAGTCCAACGGCTCCCTGTGCACCGCCCCCGACTTCCCCGGCCGGCTCAAGGCGCTGCGCGCCCGGGGCGGCACCCTGGTCGTCGTCGACCCGCGCCGCACCCGCACGGCCAAGCTCGCCGACCGGCACCTCGCGCCGCGCCCCGGCAGCGACGCCCTGCTGCTGGCCGCCCTCGCGCACACCCTCCTCGCGGAGAAACTCGCCGCCCCCGGCGCGCTGGAGGAACAGACCGACGGACTCGGGGAACTCGCCGAGGCGCTCGGTAGTTTCACTCCTGAGGCCGTGGCCCCCGCCTGCGACCTCACGGCCGCCGAGATCCGCGACCTCGCCCGCGAGCTCGCGGCCGCGCCCACCGCCGCCGTCTACGGGCGGATCGGCAGCTGCACCGTCGAGTACGGCACACTCGCCAGCTGGCTCGTCGACGTACTGAACATCCTCACCGGCAACCTCGACCGGCCCGGGGGAGTCCTCTTCCCGCTCCCGGCCGCCGGCCAGCGGCCGCGCCCCGCCGGGCCCGGCAAGGGCTTCACCCTCGGCCGCTGGCGCAGCCGGGTCAGCGGTCACCCCGAGGCCAAGGCCGAACTGCCCATCGCCGCCCTGGCCGAGGAGATCGAGACGCCGGGGGAGGGGCGGATCCGTGCCCTGGTCGCGATCGCCGCCAACCCGGTGCTGTCCGCCCCCGACGGACGGCGCCTCGACGCGGCCCTGGCCGGGCTCGACTTCATGGTGAGCATCGATCCCTACCTCAACGAGACCTCCCGCCACGCCCACGTCGTGCTGCCTCCGCCGCCGCCCTCGCAGAGCGCGCACCACGACTTCGCCTTCAACGGGTTCGCCATCCACAACCAGGCGCGCTACACCCGCCCTGCCGTCCCGCTCGAAGCAGGCCGGCTCGACGAGTGCGAGATCCATGCCCGCCTCGTCCTGGCCGTCTCCGGCATGCACGGCTCCGCCGAACCGAGCGCCGTCGACGACATGGTCATCCACGGCGCCCTCGCCAAGGAGACCGCCGACCCGCGCTCCCCGCTGCACGGGCAGGACCCGGCGCGCCTGGCCGGCCTGCTCACCGGGGAGAGCGGTCCCGAGCGGCGGCTCGACCTGATGCTCCGACTCGGGCCGTACGGCGACCAGTTCGGCGCCGGCTCCGCCCCGGACGCGGGAGCAGGCGCAGGCGCGGGCTCAGGGCTCAGCCTGGAGCGGCTGCTCGCGCACCCGCACGGCATCGACCTGGGCCCGCTGCGGCCCCGGCTCCCGGGCGTGCTGAGGACGCGCAGCGGCAGGATCGAGCTGCTCCCGGACCCGATCGCGGCCGAGCTCCCCAGGCTGCGCGCGGCGCTCGCCGACCGCCCCGCCGCCCTGGTGCTCGTGGGCCGCCGCCACCTGCGGTCCAACAACAGCTGGTTGCACAACGTCCCGGCCCTCACCGGAGGTTCCAACCGCTGCACCCTCCAGGTACATCCGGAGGACGCCGGCCGGCTCGGCCTCACGGCGGGCGGCCTGGCCCGGATCACCGCCGAGGGCGGCAGCCTGGAGGTTCCCGTCGAGGTCACCGACGCCGTCCGCACCGGCGTGGTGAGCCTGCCGCACGGCTGGGGCCACGACCGCGACGGGGCCCGGCTCTCGGTCGCCTCCGCCGCGCCCGGCGCCAACGTCAACCAGCTCCTCGACGGCTCCCGGCTCGACCCGCTGTCCGGCACGGCGGTGCTCAACGGTTTTCCCGTCGAACTGACACCCCTGCCCTGAGCTGGGGTTTTGCTCGTATTGCTCACGCGTCGACGTCTTGTTGGCGTAAGGAGGAGGCACCTACGTTCCCTGCATGCTGACCTTCCTCGGCTTCGCCATGATCGCCACCTTCCTGGTCCTGATCATGATGAAGAAAATGTCGCCCATCGCGGCGCTCGTCCTCATCCCCGCGCTGTTCTGCGTGTTCGCAGGAAAGGGCGCCCACCTCGGCGACTACGTCATCGACGGAGTCGGCAAACTCGCGCCGACCGCCGCGATGCTGATGTTCGCCATCGTCTACTTCGGCGTGATGATCGACGTCGGCCTGTTCGACCCGATCGTGCGCGGCATCCTGCGCTTCTGCAAGGCGGACCCGGTACGGATCGTGGTCGGCACGGCGGTCCTCGCCGCGATCGTCTCGCTCGACGGTGACGGCTCGACCACCTTCATGATCACCGTCTCGGCCATGTACCCGCTCTACAAGCGGCTCGGCCTCAGCCTGGTCGTCATGACGGGCGTCGCCGCCACCGCCAACGGCGTCATGAACACCCTGCCCTGGGGCGGCCCCACGGCCCGCGCCGCCACCGCCCTCAAGCTCGACGCCTCCGACGTCTTCGTCCCGATGATCCCGGCCCTCGCGGTCGGCCTGCTGTGCGTGTTCGTCCTCGCCTACGTCCTCGGGCTCAAGGAGCGCCGCCGGGTCGGCATGCTCGTCCTCCCCGGCGACGCGGAGCCCGCCGAGGAGCGGCTGCTCGTCGCGGCCACCGCGTCCGCCGAGGCCGGGACCGCGGCCCCGGCTAAGCCGTCCGCCACCTCCGCCGCCTCCGCCGCCGCCTCCGTCACCGCCACCTCCGGTGGTGCGGGCGCCGGGTCCGGTGCCGACTCCGGCCCGGAGCCCGACTCCGCCGCGCCTTCCGGCTCCGCCGCTCCGGAGGACGGCTTCCAGGGCCTCGATCCCCGCCGAGCGACCCTCCGCCCGCGCCTCTACTGGTTCAACGCCGGCCTCACCGTCGCCCTCCTCACCGCGATGATCATGGAGCTGCTGCCCATCCCGGTGCTCTTCCTCCTCGGCGCCGCCCTCGCCCTCACCGTCAACTTCCCGCACATGCCCGACCAGAAGGCCCGCATCGCCGCCCACGCCGACAACGTCCTCAACGTCGCCGGAATGGTCTTCGCCGCCGCCGTCTTCACCGGCGTCCTCAGCGGCACCGGCATGGTCAAGCACATGGCCGACTGGCTCGTCGGCGCCATCCCCGAGGGCATGGGCCCGCACATGGCCCTGGTCACCGGCCTGCTCAGCCTGCCGCTCACCTACTTCATGTCCAACGACGGCTTCTACTTCGGCGTCCTGCCGGTCCTGGCCGAGGCCGGCGCCGCGCACGGCGTCTCTCCGCTCGAGATCGCCCGCGCCTCCCTGGTCGGCCAGGCCCTGCACATGTCCAGCCCGCTGGTTCCCGCCGTCTACGTCCTCGTCGGCATGGCCAAGGTCGAGTTCGGCGACCACACCCGGTTCACCGTGAAGTGGGCGGTCCTCACCTCCCTCGTCGTCCTCGGGGCAGGGATGCTTTTCGGCATCATCTGACCCCGGACACCCCTGGCGCGCCGAAAACTACCGACGCTAGTTTGTAGGGTGGTCGAACGAGATCCGGTCTCTACGCGCTCGTGCGTGCTCGGGAGGAAAGCCATGAAGGCCCACGACGGGATGTACATCGACGGCGCATGGCGGCCCGCCGCCGGACGCGACCGGATCGAGGTGGTCAACCCGGCCGATGAGCAGGTCATCGGCGGGGTGCCGGCCGGCAACGCCGACGACGTGGACGCGGCCGTACGCGCGGCACGTGCCGCGTTCCCCGGCTGGGCGGCCACGGCTCCGGCCGAGCGGGCCGCCCTGATCGCGGCGCTGCGCGACGTGCTGATCGCCCGCAAGAGCGAGTTCGCCGAGATCATCACCGCCGAACTCGGCTCCCCGCGGGGCTTCTCGGAGATGGTCCACGTGGGCGCGCCGATCGCCGTGTCCTCCTCGTTCGCCGAGCTGGGGGCCTCGTACGCCTTCGAGGAGCGGATCGGCAACTCCACCGTTCTGCTGGAGCCGGTCGGTGTCGTCGGCGCCATCACGCCCTGGAACTACCCGCTGCACCAGATCGTTGCCAAGGTGGCGCCCGCTCTCGCCGCCGGCTGCACCCTCGTCCTCAAGCCGGCCGAGGACACCCCGCTGACCGCACAGCTCTTCGCCGAAGCCGTGCACGAGGCGGGCATCCCGGCGGGAGTGTTCAACCTGGTGACCGGGACCGGCCCGGTCGCCGGCCAGGCGCTGGCCGCGCACGAAGGGGTCGACCTCGTCTCCTTCACCGGCTCCACCGCGGTCGGCAAGCAGATCGGCGCCACGGCCGGCGCCGCCGTCAAGCGCGTCGCCCTCGAGCTCGGCGGGAAATCGGCCAATGTCATCCTGCCCGGGGCCGACCTCGCCAAGGCCGTCGCGACGGGCGTGGGCCACGTCATGAACAACTCCGGCCAGAGCTGCAACGCGCTCACGCGGATGCTCGTCCACCGCGACCAGTACGAGGAGGCCGTCGCGCTCGCGGCCGCCGCCGTCGCCTCGTACCCCTCCGGCGACCCCTGCGACCCGGGCACCCGCCTCGGCCCGGTCGTCAATGCCAAGCAGCGCGACCGCGTGCGCGGATACATCGCCAAGGGGGTCGAGGAGGGCGCGCGCCTCGTCGCCGGCGGCCCCGACGCGCCGCACGAGCAGGGGTACTTCATCGCCCCGACCGTGTTCGCCGACGTGACGCCCGAGATGACGATCGCGCAGGAGGAGATCTTCGGCCCGGTGCTGTCGATCCTCCCGTACGAGGACCAGGACGAGGCCCTGCGCATCGCCAACGGCACCGTGTACGGGCTGGGCGGCGCGGTGTGGGCGGCGGACGAGGAGACCGCCGTCGCCTTCGCCCGGCGCATGGACACGGGCCAGGTGGACATCAACGGCGGCCGCTTCAACCCGCTCGCGCCCTTCGGCGGCTACAAGCAGTCCGGCGTCGGCCGCGAGCTCGGCCCGCACGGTCTGGCCGAGTACCTCCAGACCAAGTCCTTGCAGTTCTGAGCAGCCCCGCAGTTCTGATCAGCCCTGCAGTCCTGAGCCCCGAGAGACGGAATCGACCATGGTCCGCGCCGCCATCCTGCCCGCCGTCGGAGCCCCGCTGGAGATACGGGAGGTGGTCCTGCCCGATCCCGGCCCCGGTCAGGTCCGGGTGCGGCTCGCCGCAGCCGGTGTCTGCCACTCCGATCTCTCCCTCACCGACGGCACCATGAGGGTGCCCGTCCCCGCCGTCCTCGGCCACGAGGGCTCGGGCACGGTCCTCGCCGTCGGCGCGGGCGTCACGCACGTCGCCCCCGGCGACGGCGTGGTGCTCAACTGGTCCCCGTCCTGCGGGGAGTGCCACCACTGCTCGATCGGCGAGGTCTGGCTCTGCGCCAACGCCCTCACCGGGGTCGGGGCGGTCTACGCCCACGACGCCGAGGGCACGCCGCTGCACCCCGGGCTGAACGTGGCCGCGTTCGCCGAGGAGACGGTCGTCGCGGCCAACTGCGTGCTGCCCGCGCCCGCCGGGATCCCGCTCGCCGAGGCCGCCCTGCTCGGCTGCGCGGTGCTCACCGGCTACGGCGCCGTCCACAACAGCGCCCGGGTCCGCCCCGGCGAGTCCGTCGCCGTCTTCGGCGTCGGCGGCGTAGGCCTCGCCGCCCTCCAGGCCGCGCGGATCGCCGAAGCGGGCCCGATCGTCGCCGTCGACGTGTCCCCGGCCAAGGAGGAGCTGGCCCGCGCGGCCGGGGCCACCGACTTCGTGCTCGCCTCCGACACCACCGCCAAGCAGATCCGGGCCCTCACCGGCGGCCAGGGCGCGGACGTCGCCGTCGAGTGCGTCGGCCGGGCGGCCTCCATCCGCGGAGCCTGGGACTCCACCCGCCGCGGCGGCCGCACCACGGTCGTCGGCATCGGCGGCAAGGAGCAGCAGGTCTCCTTCCACGCCCTGGAGATCTTCCACTTCGCCCGCACCCTCACCGGCTGTGTCTACGGGAACAGCGACCCCGCCCGCGACCTCCCGGTGATCGCGGACCACGTCCGAGCGGGTCGCCTGGACCTCGGGTCCCTGGTCACCGACCGCATCACCCTCGACGGCATCCCGGCCGCCTTCGACGCGATGCTCGCCGGCAAGGGCGGCCGCTCGCTGGTCGTCTTCCAGCCGTAGGACACAGCGGAGCCCAGGACACAGCGGAGCCCAGGACACCGCGGAGCTGCGCCGTGGAGCGCTCACCCGCCCTCCTTCGGGAGGGCGGGGTTTCGCGGCCGCCGGAGCCGTTCCCCCTTCTGGCAGCCCGGGGCGTACTCCCGCAGCTCGTCCTCGTCCATGGTCCTGCCCCTTGTCCGGTGGCCGGTCCTCGGTGGATCCGGCGATGGGGCAACAGTCGCGCCGGGCGCTCACCGCACGCTCACCGGCTCACCGGCTCACCAACTACGGCCGTTCAGGCCTTGGGCAGCGCCTCGTACTGGAGGGCCAGCCCGTCCAGCAAAGCGGCCAGGCCCGTCTCGAACGCGCCCTCGTCCACCTCGCGCTGGCGCTCGGCCAGCAGATGGGCCTGGCCCAGGTGGGGGTAGTCCGACGGGTCGTACGCCGCCTCGTCGTCCACGAAACCCCGGGCGAAGGAGCCCACCGCCGAGCCCAGGATGAAGTACCGCATCAGCGCGCCGATCCGGGTCGCCTGCGCCGGAGGCCACCCTGCGGCCGTCATCGCGCCGAACACCGCGTCCGCCAGCCGCAGTCCGGCCGGGCGCCGGCCCGGGCCGCGCGCCAGCACCGGCACGATGTTCGGATGGTCGGACAGTGCGTCCCGATACGAGTGCGCCCAGTCGTGCAGGGAGGCCCGCCAGTCCCGGCCCGCCCCCGGCTCGAACATCGACAAGTCGACCCGCGCGCTCACCGCGTCCGCGACCGCGTCCAGGATCTCGTCCTTGGTGCGGAAGTGGTTGTAGAGGGAGGGCCCGCTGACCCCCAGCGCGGCCGCCAGCCGGCGCGTCGACACCGCCTCCAGCCCCTCCGCGTCCACCAGCGCACCCGCCGCCTCCACGATGCGGTCTCGACTGAGGAGGGGCTTGCGCGGTCTGGCCATGCGCCACATAGTAGGGCCTGCCCGCCATAAACTACCGGTGCTAGTTAACGCGCACCGGTCCCCGCCGCCACACCCGGAGGTGCCCGGTGAACCTGGAGCTGAGCGAGGAGCAGGAGGCCGTTCGCCGGCTCGCCCGCGCGTTCACCGAGCGCGAGATCGTCCCGTACGCCGCCGAGTGGGACCGCGCCGAGAGCGTGGACCGGGCCATCGTGAAGAAGCTCGGCGACCTCGGCTTCCTCGGTCTGACCGTCCCCGAGGAATACGGCGGGTCTGGTGGCGACCACCTCGCCTACGTCCTCGTCACCGAGGAGCTCGGCCGCGGTGACTCGGCCGTGCGCGGCATCGTCTCCGTCTCCCTCGGCCTGGTCGCCAAGACGATCGCCGCCTGGGGGAGCGAGGAGCAGAAGCGCGCCTGGCTGCCCCGCCTCTGCTCCGGCGACGCGCTCGGCTGCTTCGGCCTGACCGAGCCCGGCACCGGCTCCGACGCCGGCAGCCTCACCACCCGCGCCGTGCGCGAGGGGGACGCGTACGTCATCAGCGGCAGCAAGATGTTCATCACCAACGGCACCTGGGCCGACGTGGTCCTCCTCTTCGCCCGCACCGGCGAAGAGCCCGGCCACCGCGGGGTCTCCGCGTTCCTCGTCCCCACCGACACCCCCGGCCTGACCCGCCGCGAGATACACGGCAAGCTCGGCCTGCGCGGCCAGGCCACCGCCGAACTCGCCCTCGACGGCGTCCGCGTCCCCGCCTCCGCGATGCTCGGCCCCGAGGGCAAGGGCTTCTCCGTGGCGATGTCTGCGCTCGCCAAGGGCCGGATGTCGGTCGCCGCCGGGTGCGTCGGCATCGCGCAGGCGGCGCTGGACGCGGCCGTCGCGTACGCCGCCCAGCGCGAGCAGTTCGGCAAGCCGATCGCCCACCACCAGCTGGTCCAGGAGCTCATCGCCGACATCTCGGTCGACGTGGACGCGGCCCGGCTGCTGACCTGGCGGGTCGCCGATCTCGTCGACCGCGGGCAGCCCTTCGCCACCGAGTCCTCCACCGCCAAGCTGTTCGCCTCCGAGGCCGCCGTACGCGCCGCGAGCAACGCCCTCCAGGTGCACGGCGGTTACGGCTACATCGACGAGTACCCGGCGGGCAAGCTGCTGCGGGACGCCCGCGTGATGACCCTGTACGAGGGCACCAGTCAGATCCAGAAGCTGCTCATAGGCCGCGCCCGCACCGGGGTCTCCGCCTTCTGAGTACGCATCTGAGTACGTGTGCGGAGGCGGCCCCTATCACGCCGTCCGATGCTGGGTCCATGAACGAGACACCGGTCAAGCAGCGCAACTCGACGGCGTACTACGGCCAGGCCGTCGCGTCCTTCGGCATCGCGATCTGCGCCGTGGCCCTGGGGATCTACCACCTCCAGGTGGACGGCTGGGTCCGCGCCTTCCTCGGCATCGCCGTCCTCTACCTCACCACCTCGGCCTTCACCCTCGCCAAGGTGATCCGCGACCGCCAGGAGCTCACCCAGATCGTCAGCCGGGTCGACCAGGCCCGGATGGAGAAGATCATGGCCGACTACGACCCCTTCCAGCCGAAGGCCTGAGCGCGGGCCGCTCTGTCGCCGAAGTCCGCTAAGCGCTTGCTCACCCTCCGGTAGGGTGTTCCTTCCACAGGACGAAGAGGGTGAGCGAGCGATGGACAGCGCGGAGGAGACGACCGGCGGCTACCGGCCGTGGTCGGAGGTCACCCCCGACGCCGCGCGGCGGCTGCTCGTCGCCGCCGTCGAAGCGTTCGCGGAGCGCGGGTACCACGCCACCACCACGCGTGACATCGCAGGGCGGGCCGGGATGAGTCCGGCCGCGCTGTACATCCACTACAAGACCAAGGAAGAGCTGCTCCACCGGATCAGCCGCATCGGCCACGACAAGGCGCTCGAGATCCTGGAGACCGCCGCTTCCGGCGCGGGCTCGGCGGCCGAAAGGCTCGACGCCGCCGTACGGTCCTTCGTGCTGTGGCACGCCGCGCACCACACCACCGCGCGGGTGGTCCAGTACGAGCTCGATGCTCTCGCTCCGGAGCACCGCTCCGAGATCGTGGCGCTGCGCCGGCAGAGCGATGCCGCCGTACGTCGCATCCTCGCCGACGGGGTCGCCGCGGGGGAGTTCGACGTCCCGGACGTCCCCGGCACCACCCTCGCCGTCCTGTCCCTGTGCATCGACGTGGCCCGCTGGTTCAGCGCGGCCGGCCGCCGTACGCCCGACGAGGTCGGCGCGCTCTACGCCGACCTCGTCCTGCGCATGGTGGGCGCGGCCCCTGACGGTCCCGCCCCGGCAACGCCTCAGAAGTAGTAGCGGGACACCGACTCCGCCACGCACACCGGCTTGTCGCCGTCCTCGCGCTCGACCGTGACCGTCGCCGCGACCTGGACGCCGCCGCCCGCCTCCGTGACCTCCGTGATCACGGCGGTGGCGCGCAGCCGCGAGCCGACCGGCACCGGCGCCGGGAAACGCACCTTGTTCGTGCCGTAGTTGATGCCCATCTTCATGCCCTCGACCCGCATCACCTGCGGCACCAGGCTCGGCAGCAGCGACAGGGTGAGGTAGCCGTGGGCGATGGTGGAGCCGAAGGGACCGCCCGCGGCCCGCTCCGGGTCCACGTGGATCCACTGGTGGTCACCGGTGGCATCGGCGAACAGGTCGATCCGCTTCTGGTCCACTTCCAGCCACCCGCTCGGGCCGAGCGGTTCCCCGATCCCTGCGTGCAGCTCCTCGGCGGACGTGAAGATCCTCGGCTCGGCCATGCCTCTCCCTCTCCCTGGCGAATAAGCGCTTGCTCAGCGCTGCTCAGCATGCTGGGGCCGCATGTATCTGTCAACGACACGTCTGTCAACGAATGTCGGCCCGGCCGACTACCCTCGGCGTCGTGCCGCAGATTCCCGAGAAAGTCCACGAGCTCACCGTCGGCCAGCTGTCCGCCCGCAGCGGCGCCGCCGTCTCCGCGCTGCACTTCTACGAGACCAAGGGCCTGATCAGCAGCCGTCGCACCGCCGGCAACCAGCGCCGCTACAGCCGCGACGCACTGCGCCGGGTGGCCTTCGTACGAGCCGCCCAGCGCGTCGGCATCCCGCTCGCCGCCATCCGCGACGCACTGGCCCAGCTGCCCGAGGAGCGCACCCCCAACCGTGAGGACTGGGCCCGGCTCTCGGAGGCCTGGAGCGCCGAGCTCGACCAGCGGATCACCCGGCTGTTGCGCCTGCGCGACCACTTGACCGACTGCATCGGCTGCGGCTGTCTTTCACTGAAGAACTGCGCCCTGTCCAACGCGGACGACAAGTTCGGCGACCAGCTCACCGGCTCCAGGCTGTAGCGGCGGTCTCCCCACCGAGCGCATCGAGGGCCGCCGCCACCAGCTCGGCATTCGAACGCGCCGGCCGCCCGTCCGGCAGGTGCAGTACGTCGCCCACGCCGATCCGCGCGCCCGCACCGCACCGCGCGGCCAGCCGCAGCACCGGCCAGGCGGCGGCCTCCCGCCCGAACAGCAGCAGCGGCACGGGCGGCAGCCACCGAAGCCCCGCCACCAGTGCCGGATCGGCCGCCGCCAGCTCCACCGCCAGCCGGATCCGCGCAGGGTCACGTACCGGCCAGGCCAGGAACCGCGCGAGCGCCCCCGACTCGACCACCCCCGACTCCGACTCGACCGCCCCCGGCCCGGCGCCCTCCCCGCCCAGCGGAACCACCGCGTCCACCGCCACGCCCCGCGCCAGCAGGGCCTCGGCCAGCTCCTCGGCCCCCGGCTCCGCGAAATGCACCACCACCCGGTCCGGCAGCACCGTCCACGACCGGACCCGTTCCAGCCGCCCCGCCGGATCAGGCTCGGCCGCGATGCCCGCCGACACCGAAAGCGGTACGGAGACCCCCGCGCCCCGCACCGCCTCCAGCAGAGGCCCGACGACCCGGGGCGAGAGGCTCTCCCGGCCGCACGGGGTCCGCGGATGGACCAGCACCTCCCCGGCCCCGGCGGCGACCGCTCCCAGGGCCGAATCCACCACGTCCGGCGGGGACAGGGGCACGGCGCCGCCGTCGGCGGCAGTGCGCCCGCCGTTCAGCGAAACCGACGCCGACGCCGACGCCGACGCCGACCCCGACCCCGACCCCGGCGCCGAGGCCAACCCCGACCCCGGCGCCGAGGCCAACCCCGACCCCGTCACCCGAAGCCCCGCAGGGTCATGCCGCCCCCGCCGAAGCCGGATCCGTGGCCGAGTCCGCCAGCGCCGGCCTCGGCACGACGATCCCGCAGCCGACGCACACCGGCCCGTCCCAGGCCCACGCCCCCTCCCAGTTGCCGTGCCCCGCGCGGGGCCCCCGTCTCTGCCCCGGCACGTGCGCGGGCCAGCGCAGCTCCTGTTCCCCGCAGACCGGGCACCCCGTCCCCGGCTCCGACTCCAGCGCCGCGACCAGCCGCCGCAGCACCTCGCCCAGCGTCCCGTCCGGCCGCACCCCCGGATCGGCGCACCGCACCACCGCGTCCCCGCTGCCGCCCCACGCCCACTCCGGGCGGCGCAGCCCGTGGTACTTCTCCCGCCGGCGCCGCTCCGCGAACTGGCGCTCGTACTCCAGCCAGACCGCCCGCGCCTCCTCGAGCTCCTCCAACGCCGCGACCAGTCGCTGCGGATCGGCCGCCCGGTCCTCGGGAGCGATCCCGTGCCGGTCGCACAGATGCCACCACGTCGCCCGGTGCCCGTACGGAGCGAACCGCTCCAGGCAGCGGCGCAGCGAATGGCGCCGCAGGGCACGGTCATTGCGTGCGTCCCGCACCTGGTACGCCAGACTTCGGAATCCCGCCATCACACCTTCACCTCCGTCGCGCCCACGCCCGCACCGGGGGGCGTCGTACTACGTCGAACGACGACGCACCGTGAGATGTGCCCAACATGCCCGGTCAGGTGCGGGCGCATGCGGGGGCGGTCGAGGCGTGCGGGTGGCACATGGCCGGAACTCAGCGCCCCATGCGCCCCGCAGCAACCACGAGCCGGGCCAGCTCCTCGTGGCAGATGTCGCTGTGCGCCCCCGAGGGCGGACCGCCGCGCCGCACCACGGACCCGGTGTCCACACTGACGCAACCGGCCTCCGGGACCCCCGCGCGCAGGGCCGCGTCGAGGCTGATCCGCGGAGCACCCGGCACTGCCTGCACCCCGTCGTGCCCGATCGCGCCCCACCGCTCGTCGAAGCCGAGCAGACCGGCCGAATCCCCTGCCATCCGGGAGGCCAGCGGATAGAAGACCTTGAGGGCCGAATCGTACGCGGAGTGGCAGGCGAGCACCGGGCCGTCGACCCTGCGCTGCATCCCGCGCAGCGCCCCGCCGCTGCGGTTGTCGTGGGGGAGCCGGTCGGCGAAGGCGTAGTGGGAGAAGGCCCCTTGGAACAGGGTCGCGGATTTCACGTACCGGGCCCCGTCCGGCACCGCCCGCAGCGAGAAGGACACCACCCGGGCCCCGAAGCTGTGGCCGATCAGATGGATCCGCAGGGCCGGGCGGTGGCCCGCCAGTTCGGCCAGCACCGGGCCGAGGCCGCGCTCGCCGACGACCCCGGCCCGCTTCTTCATCTGGTAGTACGTGGCCTGTCGCAGCAGCTCCTTGGCGCCGCTCCACAGCGAGCGCAGCCCGCCGCCGAGGGAGAAGCCGGGTTCGGTGGCGCCCCCGGGCAGGGCGCCCGCCTCGATGAGCCCTTCGGTGAAGGCCCGGCACACCTCCAGTACGTCGTACGTGAAGATGGCGGGCACGTCCCGCACGGCCGGGACGGCGACGGCCGTCACGCCTGCGACACCCGCGGTACCCGCGACAGCCACGGCACCCGCGTCGAAAGCCTCCGCCGGATCGGCTGCGTCCACCGCATCCACACCCGCCAGCTCCCGTATCAGCGCGCCGAACTCGGTGAACGCGGCCGCCGACTCCGGCCGGTCCTCCAGCAGTTCGGCGACCCGGTCCAGCTCCGCCGTCCGCCCCGGCCAGAACTCCCCGAGCGCCCGCAGCGTGGCGGGGTCCAGCGCCGTACCGTGGCTCGGCTCGGCGAGCGCGGCGTGGGGGTCGAAGTCCGGTATCGGCTCGTCCGAGAACCGGATCGAGGGCCATACGACACCCACGTACCCCAGCCGCACCCCCGGCCCCACCAGCCCCGGGAAGGGGGCGTAGAAGCGGTCGAAGAGCCGGGTCGACGTCGACCGGTCGCTGTTCCAGCCGTGCGCGAAGACCAGCAGATCGGTGGCCTCCAGCGCCGCCACCGCGTCCTGCGTGCTCCGGTCCACGTCCCCGTCGGAGTCGAAGGTCAGCTCCGCGTACGGACCGACCCCGATCCCGCCGCTCGACGCCCTTGCATCCGACATGAGGTCCCCCTCCGCGCCGTCTCACCGGTGCCGTCCAGCATCCTGCTGCTGCCCTTACCCGGCCAGACCCCTGTCGCCCACGGATTGACGCGGATTGACGCGGATTCACGGATACAGCAGGTACCGCCCCCGCACCGCCGCGAACCGCTCCAGCCCCGCCGCCCAGTCGGCCGCGATCTCCTCGACCCCGGCCCCCGCGTCCACCATCTTCCGAACCCGGTCCGAGCCGGTCAGCTGGTCGATCCAGTGGTCGGTGCGCCACGCGAAACCGCTCCACGTCCGCTTCGCGGTCACCAGCAGCCCGATCCCGGCCCGTACCGGATCGAAGGCCGCCCGGTCGTGCACGATCAGCCGGACCCCGCCGCACACCTTCCCGGCGTGCTTGGAGAAGGTCGGAGTGAAGTAGGCCTCCCGGAACCACACCCCGGGCAGCCCCAGCGCCTGCGCCGCCTCCGCCCACCGCCGGTCCACGCCCTCCGCGCCGACCACCTCGAACGGCGTGGTCGTCCCGCGCCCCTCCGACAGGTTGGTGCCCTCGAACAGGCAGGTGCCGGCGTACGCGAGGGCCGTGTCCGGCGTCGGCACGTTCGGGCTCGGCGGCACCCAGGGCAGCCCGGTCGCCCCGAAGAAGGAGTCCCGCCGCCAGCCGGTCATCCGCACCGTGCTCAGCCTGACCGGCTGCGCGGCCAGGAACTCCCCGTTGAACAGCAGGGCCAGCTCGGCCACCGTCATCCCGTGGGCGAGCGCGATCGGCTCCCGGCCGACGCCGCTCGCGTACGCGCGCTCCAGCACGGGGCCGGCGGCCCGCCGGCCGCCCACCGGGTTCGGCCGGTCCAGTACGACCACCGCCTTGCCGGCCAGTGCGGCCGCGCGCATGCAGTCGTACAGCGTCCAGATGTAGGTGTAGAAGCGCGCCCCGACGTCCTGGATGTCGAAGACGACCGTGTCGATCCCGGCCGCCGTGAACACGTCCGCGAGCTTCTGCCCGCTCTTGCCGTACGTGTCGTACACCGGCAGCCCGGTGGCCGGATCACGCCCGGCCGCCTCCGAGTCGCCCGCCTGCGCCGTCCCGCGGAACCCGTGTTCCGGACCGAACACCGCCACCAGGTCCACCCGGGCGTCCGCGTGCAGTACGTCGACCAGGTGGCGGGCGTCGGCGGTGATCCCGGTGGGGTTGGTGACCACGCCGACCCGCTGCCCGGCGAGCACCGCGTAGCCGTCCGCGGCGAGCTGCTCGAAGCCCGTGCGCACCCGGTCGGTGGCTCCCGCCGCCGGGTCCGGTGGCCGTACGGGCGCCGCGCCCGCCGCCCCGAGAGTCCCCAAGGCCCCCGTCGTCCCCGCCAGCCCCAGCAGCCCCCGTCGTGACAGCGTCATCCGGCCACGCTAGGGGTCGACCCCCTTCCACCCCGACATACCGACCGGTTAGTCTGCCGGGCATCCGGCCATGAAAGGTGATCCCCGTGAGCGCGTACCAGGACCAGCGAGTCGTCGTCACCGGCGCGGGCGGCGGCATCGGCGCCGCCCTCGCCCACCGCTTCGCCGCCGAGGGGGCCACGGTCGTGGTCAACGACCTCGACGCCGCCAGGGCCGCCGCCGTGGCGGGCGAGATCGGCGCCCGGGCGATCGCGGTCCCGGGCGATGCCTCGGCCGTCGTGGCGCAGGCCCGCGAGGCCCTCGGCGGACGGGTGGACGTCTACTGCGCGAACGCCGGACTCGCCTCGGGCGGCGACGCGTTCGCCGACGAGGCCGTGTGGGAGGCGGCCTGGGACACCAACGTCATGGCGCACGTCCGCGCCGCCCGGGCGCTGCTGCCCGACTGGCTGGAGCGCGGGAGCGGGCGCTTCGTGTCCACCGTCTCGGCCGCAGGGCTGCTGACCATGATCGGGGCGGCGCCGTACAGTGTCACCAAGCACGGTGCGCTCGCCTTCGCGGAGTGGCTCTCGCTGACCTACCGCCACCGCGGGGTGCAGGTCCATGCCATCTGCCCGCAGGGGGTCCGCACCGACATGCTGACGGCCGCGGGCTCGGCGGGCGAACTCGTCCTCGCGCCGACCGCGATCGAGCCGGAAGCGGTTGCGGACGCACTGTTCGACGGCATGGAGAAGGGCCGGTTCTTGATCCTCCCGCACCCCGAGGTCGCGGACTACTACGCCGCGCGCGCCACCGAACCCGACCGCTGGCTCGGCAGCATGAACTACCTCCAGCAGAAGTGGGAGACCAGGTGACCCGGCCCTCCGGCTATGCCGCCAAGCCCTGGCTCGGGCTGCTCAGCCCGGCCCAGCGCGCCCCCGTCTCCCCGTCGCCCAGCGTGCTGCACGCCTTCCGCGACGCCGTCGCCCGGGCCCCGGAGCGCACCGCGCTGGCCTACTTCGACGGCCGCATCGGCTACGCGGAGACCGACGCGCTCTCCGACTCCGTCGCCGGCCACCTCGCGGTGCGCGGCATCCGCCGCGGGGACCGCGTCGCCGTCATGCTGCAGAACACCCCGCACTTCGTGCTCGCCGTCCTGGCCGCCTGGAAGGCCGGGGCGGTGGTCGTCCCGCTCAACCCCATGTACAAATCAGGCGAGATCGGGCACATCCTGCGCGACTCGGGGGCTTCCGCGCTGATCTGTGACGGCCGCGCGTGGACGGCGTACGTGGCCGAGGCCGTCCGCGGCACGGCCGTACGGGTGGCCCTGACCGCCTCGGACCGGGACTTCCAGACCCGCAACGACCCGCGCGTCTTCGCCCCGGCGCAGCCGGCCTCCGCCACCGCGCCGGCCTCCGCCACCGCGCCGGCCCCGACCGCGCCGGGCGCTGCCCCGGCGTCGGCAGGCGTCGTCGGATGGGTCCCGCAGCCACGGCGGCCACAGGCCGGACCCTCCGAGGCCGCGCCCCTGCAGCCCGGACCCGGCCCCGAAACCGCCGGCCCCGGCGTCCCGGCCCCGGCCGGCGCAGTGGTCCCGGCCGACCTCACCGCCGTGGCCCGCCAGGGCCACCCCGCCCCGCCCGACCCCGGCCTCACCGCCGCCGACACCGCGCTCATCAGCTACACCTCCGGCACCAGCGGCACCCCCAAGGGCGCCATGAACCCGCACGGCGCGCTCACCCACAACGCCGTCCGGCAGGTCACCGGGCACCCGCTCCCCGAGGGCGCCGCGTACTTCGCCCTCGCGCCCCTGTTCCACATCACCGGCATGGTCTGCGAGCTCGGCGCGTGCTTCGCCAACGCCGGCACCCTCGTCCTCGCCCACCGCTTCGACGCCGGCGTCGTCCTCGACGCCTTCCTCGAGCACCGCCCCGCCTACACCGTCGGCCCGGCCACCGCCTTCATGGCCCTCGCCGCCCACCCCGAGGCCACCCCGGACCACTTCGCCTCGTTCCGGGTGATCTCCTCCGGCGGCGCCCCGCTCCCGCCCGCCCTCGTCGAACGCCTCCGCGCGTCCTTCGGCTTCTACCTGCGCAACGGCTACGGCCTCACCGAGTGCACCGCCCCCTGCGCCTCCGTGCCCGTGCACCTCGAAGCCCCGGTGGACCCCGCCTCCGGCACCCTTTCCGTGGGCCTGCCCGGCGCCGACACGCTCGTACGGATCCTGGACGAGCACGGCGGCGAGGTGCCCTTCGGCGAGACCGGCGAGATAGCCGTCCGCGGCCCCCAGGTCGTCCCCGGCTACTGGGGGCTGCCGGCGGACACCGCCAAGGCCTTCCCGGACGGGGAACTGCGCACCGGCGACGTCGGGTTCATGGACGCGGACGGCTGGCTCTACGTCGTCGACCGCAAGAAGGACATGATCAACGCCTCAGGGTTCAAGGTCTGGCCCCGCGAGGTCGAGGACGTGCTCTACACCCACCCCGCCGTGCGCGAGGCGGCCGTGGTCGGCGTCCCGGACCCGTACCGCGGCGAGAGCGTGAAGGCCTACGTGAGCCTGCGCCCCGGCACATCGGCTCAGCCGGAGGAGCTGTCCGCGTACTGCGCCGCCCGCATCGCCGCCTACAAATACCCGCGGCAAGTCGAGATCCTGCCTGTCCTGCCGAAGACGACGAGTGGCAAGATCCTGCGACGGGAACTGCGCGACCGCGGCTGAAAACAGTCGTACGGTCGTACAGCCGGTCGTACGGCTGGTCCGTACGGCCCGTCGTACGGACCAGAGATCAGGGAAGGGAAGGTCAGCGATGGCTGCCAGGACCACGGAGCCCGAAGGCACGCACGAAGCCCCGGTGCCGCAGCGGCTGCTGGCCGTCGCCACCCGGCTGTTCGCCGAGCGCGGTTACGACCGCACCTCCGTACAGGAGATCGTCGAGGCGGCCGGGGTCACCAAGGGTGCGCTCTACCACTACTTCGGATCCAAGGACGATCTGCTGCACGAGGTGTACGCGCGGATGCTGCGCCTCCAGCAGCAGCGCCTGGACGCGGTGGCCGATTCCGATGCCCCGGTCGAGGAGCGGCTGCGCGCCGCGGCCGCCGACGTGGTGGTCACCACCATCGAGAACCTCGACGACGCGGCGATCTTCTTCCGGTCGATGCACCAGCTCAGCCCGGAGAAGTTCAAGCAGGTGCGGGCGGAGCGCCGGCGCTACCACGAGCGCTTCCGGGCGCTGGTCGAGGAAGGCCAGCGCACCGGAGTGTTCTCCACCGCAACGCCCGCGGACCTGGTGGTGGACTACCACTTCGGCTCCGTCCACCACCTGTCCACCTGGTACCGCACGGACGGCCCGCTCACGCCGCAGCAGGTCGCCGATCACCTCGCCGACCTGCTGCTGCGCGCGCTGCGACCGTAGGAGGACGGTCAGTGCGTCCGGTCTCCCGTTACGGGGCGACCTTCAGCAGCTTGTTCGCCGTGCCCGGCGACGGGTTGCTCACCGCGCCCGCCGTGGCCGCGCCCGTCAGCGCCGCGGCCGTCTGCGCCGGGGTCGAGGACGGGTGGGCGGCCAGGTAGACCGCCGCGGCGCCCACCACGTGCGGGGTGGCCATGGAAGTGCCGGAGATGGTCTTCGTGCCGGTGTCGCTGTCGTTCCAGGCGGACGTGATGTCCGAACCCGGTGCGTACAGGTCCACCACGGAGCCGAAGTTGGAGAACGAGGACTGCTGGTCGTCGATGGTGCTCGACGCCACGGTGATCGCCTCCGGAACCCGCGCGGGGGAGCCCTTGCCGGCGTCGGCCGACTCGTTGCCCGCCGCCACGGCGAAGGTGACGCCCGAGGCGATGGCCCGGCGCACCGCCTCGTCCAGCGCCTCGTCCGCGCCGCCGCCCAGGCTCATGTTGGCCACCGAGGGCCCCGAGTGGTGCTGGGTGACCCAGTCGATGCCGGCGACGACCTGCTCGGTGGTGCCGGAGCCGTTGTCGTCCAGCACCCGCACCGCGACCAGCTTCGCCTTCTTGGCGACGCCGTGCGCGGTCCCCGCTATGGTGCCCGCCACGTGCGTGCCGTGGCCGTTTCCGTCGTCGGCGCTGTCGTCGTTGTCCACCGCGTCGAAGCCGGACGTCGCGCGGCCGCCGAAGTCCTTGTGCGTCGTGCGTATGCCGGTGTCGATGACGTACGCCGTCACGCCCTCGCCGGCCCCGTCGGGATAGCTGTACTTCTTGTCGCCCGCCTTGGCCGTCTGGTCGATCCGGTCCAGACCCCATGAAGGCGGGTTGTCCTGAGTGGCGTTGATGGTGAACTTCTTGTTCTGCACGACCTTTCCGACCGCCGGGTCCGCGGCGAGCCGCTTGGCCTCGGTCTCGCTCAGGCCCGCGGCCGAGAAGCCGTTGACCCCGGAGCTGTAGGAGCGCTTCAGCTCGCCGCCGTACTTCTTGGCCAGCTGTTCCTTGTTCGCGGATGCGTCGAGTATGACGACGTAGCTTCCGCTGATCGCGCCGGGCGCGCCCAGTCCGTAGACCGTGCCCTCGGCCGGTGCCGCCGCCCCCGCGAAGGGGGTGGCGAACAGGGTCACGGCGGCCGCTGTGGCGGCTCCCGCGCCGACTGCTGCGTACCGGAAACCGCGCGAACGCTTGTGAGTTGCCATCTGGAGGGTTCTCCTCATGTTGACGTGTGGGGCGTCAAACCTTCTGGAGAACCCTGATCCGATTGACAGGCGCAAATCAAGAACGCCTCGGCGTGGCGGGGTTGTTCAACAAGGTTTCTTAAAAGGCCTCCCGCATCGCCTTCACTTCGCACATGGGTTCATGCGAACTCCCGCACGATTCCCACACGTTCACGGGCGACCCGCGTACTTCTTCAACTCCCGGTGCGCCAGCGAACGCTGGTGCACCTCGTCCGGTCCGTCCGCCAGCCGCAGCGTCCGCGCCGCCGCCCACAGTTCGGCGAGCGGGAAGTCCTGGCTCACCCCGCCCGCGCCGTGCAACTGCACAGCGTCGTCCAGGATCCGCACCACCGCCCGCGGGGTCGCGATCTTGATGGCCTGGATCTCGGTGTGCGCACCCCGGTTGCCGACCGTGTCCATCAGCCAGGCCGTCTTCAGGACCAGCAGGCGCAGCTGCTCCACCGTGACCCGGGCATCCGCGATCCAGTTCTGCACGACGCCCTGCGCGGCCAGCTCCTTGCCGAAGGCCGTACGGCCCACCGCGCGCCGGCACATCAGCTCGATGGCCCGCTCCGCCATGCCGATCAGCCGCATGCAGTGGTGGATCCGGCCCGGGCCGAGCCTGGCCTGGGCGATCGCGAAGCCGGAGCCCTCCTCGCCGATCAGGTTCGCGGCCGGCACCCGGGCCCCGTCGAAGACCACCTCGGCGTGGCCGCCGTGGTCGTGGTCCTCGTACCCGTAGACCGTCATCGCCCGGCGCACCTCGACGCCCGGGGTGTCCCGCGGGACCAGGATCATCGACTGCTGGCGGCGCGGATCGGCGCCTTCCGGGTCCGTCTTGCCCATGACGATGAAGATCTTGCAGTCCGGGTTCATGGCCCCGGAGATGAACCACTTGCGACCGGTGACCGTGTACTCGTCGGCCCCGCCACCACTCGCCGAACGCTCGATCCGGGTCTCGATGTTCGTCGCGTCCGAGGAAGCCACGTCGGGCTCCGTCATCGCGAAGGCGGACCGGATCTCGCCGGCCAGCAGCGGCTCGAGCCACTGCTTCTTCTGCTCCTCGTTGCCGAACTGCGCGAGCAGCTCCATGTTCCCGGTGTCCGGGGCCGCGCAGTTGGTGGCCATCGGCGCCAGGTGCGGGCTGCGGCCGGTGATCTCGGCGAGGGGGGCGTACTGCAGGTTGGTCAGCCCGGCGCCGTGCGAGGCATCCGGAAGGCCGTGCTGGTCCACGAAGAAGAGGTTCCACAGGCCCTGACGGCGTGCCTCGGCCTTCAGTTCACCGAAGACGGCCGGGGTGTCCCAGGGCGAGGCCAGTCGCGCGCGCTGCTCGGCGGCGACGGGCTCCGCCGGGTACACGTACTCGTCCATGAACGCGAAGAGCCGTGCGCGGAGTTCCTCGGTCCGGGCGTCGAATGCGAAGTCCATGGTGTGTCTCAGCCTTCCTGGAGGGTGGTCAGACCGTGCTCGATGAAGACCGGGACCAGCTCGCCGATCCGGTCGAAGCCCGCGCCCACCGTCTGCCCGAGCGTGTAGCGGTAGTGGATGCCCTCGAGGATCACCGCGAGCTTGAACCAGGCGAAGGCCGTGTACCAGGCGATCGCACCGGTGTCCCGGCCGGAGCGGGCGGCGTACCGCTCGATCAGCTCGGCCGGCGCCGGATGGCCGGGCGCCCCGCTCGTCGTGCTGACCGGGGAGTCGCTGAGCCCCAGGTCCGAGCTGTACATCACCAGCAGCCCGAGGTCGGTCAGCGGATCGCCGAGCGTGGACATCTCCCAGTCGAGCACCGCCCTGATCGTGTCGTCCGGACCGCCGATCAGCACGTTGTCCAGCCGGAAGTCGCCGTGCACGACGGTCGGGGCGGGGGAGTCGGGCAGGGCGCGGCCGAGCGCGCCGTGCAGCTCGTCGATGCCCGCGAGCTCGCGCCCCCGGGAGGCCGCGAGCTGCTTGCCCCAGCGGCGCAGCTGCCGGTCGAGGAAGCCCTCGGGCCGGCCGAAGTCGCCCAGGCCCACCGCCTCCGGGTCCACCGCGTGCAGGTCGACCAGCGTGTCGACGAGGCCCAGGACCGCCCGGCGGGTGCGCTCGGGGCCGATCGCGGCCAGCTGCCCGGCCGTCCGGTACGGCACCCCGTCCACGTACTCCATGACGTAGAACGGCGCTCCGAGGACCGACTCGTCCTCGCACAGCAGCAGCGGCTCGGGCACCGGCACGGCCGTACCGTGCAGCGCCCGGATCACCCGGTGCTCGCGCCGCATGTCGTGCGCCGTCGCCAGGACGTGGCCGAGCGGCGGGCGGCGCACCACCCAGCGGGCGGTCCCGTCGGTGATCTCGTACGTGAGGTTCGAGCGGCCGCCTTCGATCAGCCGGCCGCGCAGCTCCCCGGACACGAGCCCCGGCCGCTCCCGGTCGAGATGACCGCGCAGCCGCTCCAGATCGAGGCCGCGGGGGCCGGCTGAAGCGGACGCTGACGCTGAGGTCATGGTGCGCACCTCCGTGCGGAGTGGACGAGGACGAGACGAACGAGAGACATCATGCCGACCAGTCGGTATGTCGTCCAGTGTGCAGCGTCCACGAGTACGGGCCGGAGGGATCCTCCGGCCCGTACGGGTGGCTCACGCGTGGCAGAGGATCGGCGTCCCGCCGTTCATCACCGTCATGTCCTGGAGCACCGCCAGTATGTTCAGCGGCGCCCCTTCCGGCTCGCCGGCCAGCTCCGCGTACGCCCGGTGCAGGTTCGCCACCAGCCGCTCGCTCTCCCGCCACGCCCCGAACTCGCCGAGCTCGGCCTCGCGCGCCACCTCCAGCGGGGTCAGCCCCTTCGCCCTGCCCTCCCGGGCGAGTTCGGCCACGTACTGCAGATACCGCTCGGTGGCCTCGTACGCGGACGGGTCCGTCAGCGGCCCGTGGCCCGGTACGACGGTCTCCGCGCCGAGCGAGCGCAGCAGCTCCAGCGCCCGCAGCGAACCGGCCAGCGAGCCCATCGCCAGGAAGGGCGTGCCCTCGGCGAAGACCAGGTCGCCGGTGAAGACGGTCCGCTGCCGGGGCAGCCACACGATCGAGTCCCCGGTGGTGTGCGCGACGCCCGGGTGGACGACCTGGACCTCCGTCTCGCCGAGGTGGAAGGTCATCCGGTCGCTGTACGTGAGGTCCGGCGCGGTGATCTCGATCGCGCCGAAGTCGGTCGCCGGCCAGATCATCTCCAGCTGGTGCCCGGCGGCGAGCTGCTCGGTGCGCGCGTTGTCGTGCCCGAGGACCAGGGCCTCGGGGGCGAAGACGCCGTTGCCGTACGTGTGGTCGCCGTGGTGGTGGGTGTTGACCACCGTGCGCGGCAACGGCACACCGGCCGCCACGACCGCCTCGCGCAGGGCCAGCGCCCGCCGCTCGGTGGCCGCGGTGTCGATGAGCAGGGTCCGGCCGCCGTCGCTCACGAAGCCGGCGTTGTTGAGGCACCAGCCGCCGTCCGGCTGGACGTAGGCGTACACCCCGCCCGCGGGCTGGACGAGGTACGGATCTTCGGCGGTCATCTGCTCTCCCCGGGTCGCTCTGACAAGCGGTCAGCATCCTGCCAGTCGCGGCGGCCTCGGGGGAGGGCGGGGGCCCGCCGGTACGGCCGTTTCGGCGGCCGTACCGGCGTTCCGTCAGTGGTCGTCGTAGTGCCCGTCGTGCTCGGCGTGCCGGTGCCCGTCGTGCACGTAGTCCACGTGATCGCCGTGCTGCACGGCGTCGTGCCCGCAGGCCGGCCCGTGGGCGTGGTCGTGGGCCTCGTGTGCGGTGTGCCCCGCGGGCTCGCATTCGTCCCAGTGCCCGGAATGCTCGCGGTGCAGATGGCCGTCGTGCGCGTAGTCGACGTGGTCGCCGTGGGACACCTCGGTGTGGCCGCAGGCGGGGCCGTGGATGTGCTCGTGGGTGGCGTGTTCCCGGTGCAGGGTCGTCATGCCGCCGAGGCTAATGCGAAACGCCCCTTATCGCCCGTTGTGTCCCAAGCGACGCGGACAAGCCGGATCATCCGATCAGCCGCTCAGAAGATGACCGCCACCGCGAAGACCGACAGCGCCACCGTGCACGCCACCGCCGCCAGCGCCGACCGCGGTGCGAGCCCCGGCGGCCGGGCCGCCGCCAGCTGCCGCATCCGCACGTGCGCGACCCCCAGGAACGCCAGCCAGATCAGCGCGATCACCGCCGCCCCGACCACCTCCACCGGCGAGCCCGACCCGCGCAGCGCCTGCCGCAGCGCCAGCACCGCCGTCACCGAGCACGCCAGCGTCGTACGCCGCCACGCGAGCCGGGTCCGCTCGGGCTGCAGGCCCGCGTCGCGCCCCGCCGCACCGGAGGACGTCACTGCCCGCCCGTCCAGCCCAGCAGCACCACCAGCACCATCGACACCGCGACCAGGCCCACCCCCAGGCTCAACACCACCGGGAACCGGGACAGCGGCAGGTCCTCGCCCCGCCGCATCGCCCGCTCGCACTTCACCCAGTGGTTCACCGCCCGCAGCGCGCAGGCCGCACCCACCACGAGCAGCGCGAGGGACATCCCGACCCGCACGCCCCAGCGCAGGTCCGGCAGGAACTGGTCCACCGCGAAACCGCCGCCCACCAGCGCGAGGGCGGTCCGGATCCAGGCCAGGAAGGTCCGCTCGTTGGCCAGCGAGAAGCGGTAGTCGGGAGTCTCGCCCTCGTCCCTCACCCGCTGCGGCGCGAACCAGAGGCGCACGTCCTTGACGAAGTCGATCACCTGATCAATCTACTGGCCGGACTCCCGGTGCGCGCGCAGTCGCCGGTACGCCTCCAGCCCGTCCGGCACCCACTCCCACCCGCCGTCCGCGACCCGCTCCGCCAGCTCCTCCTCGGAGAGCCACGCGTGCCAGGCGACCTCCGTCTCCTGCGGCCGCACCGGCAGATCACAGCGCACCTCGTGCACGTACGACCACCAGGCGCCGCCCGGACCCTCGTACAGGAACTTGAACAGCGGCACCGGCTGCGCCAGCCCCTGCACGCCCAGCTCCTCCTCGGCCTCCCGCAGGGCGGCCTGCGCGTAGCTCTCGCCGGCGCCCACCACCCCGCCCACGAACATGTCGTGGGCGGAGGGGAAGACCAGCTTCGAGGCCGTCCGCCGGTGCACGAAGATCCGCCCCCGCGCATCCCTGGCCTGTACGAACACACACCGGTGGAGCAGCCCGCCCGCGTACACCTCGCCCCGCGGCGCCTGCCCCGTCACCCGGTCGTCCCGGTCCACCACGTCCAGTACTTCGTCAGCAGCACTCACACGGCTCATCCAACCACCGCTGTTGACTGGTTACCGCTCCGTAGCCAAGGATCTGCCCCACCATCGACCGGAGGACGGGTTCGCCATGACGTGCGACGCAGACGTGATCGTGATCGGGGCCGGGCTCGCGGGCCTGGCGGCCACCGCCGAGCTCGTCGACGCGGGCCGCAAGGTCATCCTGCTCGACCAGGAACCCGAGCAGTCGATCGGCGGTCAGGCGCACTGGTCCTTCGGCGGGCTGTTCTTCGTCGACTCGCCCGAACAGCGGCGGATGCGGATCAAGGACAGCCACGAACTCGCCCTCCAGGACTGGCAGGGCACCGCCGGCTTCGACCGCGAGGAGGACGCCTGGCCGCGCCGCTGGGCCGAGGCGTACGTCGACTTCGCGGCCGGCGAGAAGCGGCCCTGGCTGCACGCCCAGGGCGTGCGCTTCTTCCCGGTGGTCGGCTGGGCCGAACGCGGCGGCTACGACGCGAACGGCCACGGCAACTCCGTCCCCCGCTTCCACATCACCTGGGGCACCGGCCCCGGCCTGGTCGAACCCTTCGAGCGGCGGGTCCGCGCCGGAGTGGCCCGCGGCATGGTCCAGTTCCGGTTCCGCCACCGGGTCACCGGGCTCGCCCGGACGGCCGGCGCCCTCGACACCGTCACGGGCGAGATCCTGGAGCCCTCCGACGCCGTACGGGGCACCGCGAGCGGCCGCGAGAGCACCGGGGCCTTCTCCCTGCGGGCCCAGGCGGTGATCGTGACCAGCGGCGGGATCGGCGGCAACCACGACCTCGTGCGCGAGCAGTGGCCGGCCCGGCTCGGCACCCCGCCGCAGCGGATGCTCTCCGGGGTCCCGGCGCACGTGGACGGCCTGATGCTGGGCATCGCCGAGGAGGCCGGCGCCAGCCACATCAACAAGGACCGGATGTGGCACTACACCGAGGGCATCGAGAACTGGAGCCCGATCTGGGCCAAGCACGGCATCCGCATCCTGCCCGGCCCGTCCTCGCTCTGGCTGGACGCCACCGGCAAGCGGCTGCCCGTACCGCTCTTCCCGGGCTTCGACACCCTCGGCACCCTCGACCACATCATGAAGACCGGCCACGACCACACCTGGTTCGTCCTCAACGAGCGCATCATCGGCAAGGAGTTCGCCCTCTCCGGCTCCGAGCAGAACCCCGACCTCACCGGCAGGTCGGTCCGCGACGTCGTCAACCGCGCGCGGCTTGCCGTCCCCGGCCCGGTCCGGGCCTTCATGGACCACGGCGCGGACTTCGTCGTCGAACGCGACCTCGGCGCGCTGGTGCGCGGCATGAACGCGGTCACCAAGGAGGACCTGCTCGACGAGGAGACCGTCCGCCGGGAGATCGTGGCGCGCGACCGGGAGATCGCCAACCCGTTCACCAAGGACCTCCAGGTCACGGCCATCCACGGCGCCCGCAAGTACCTCGGCGACAAGCTGATCCGCACCGCCGCCCCGCACCGGATCCTGGACCCGAAGGCGGGCCCGCTGATCGCCGTACGGCTCTCCATCCTGACCCGCAAGTCCCTGGGCGGGCTGGAGACCGACCTGTCCTCCCGGGTCCTCACCGCAACCGGCGATCCGCTGCCGGGCCTGTACGCGGCCGGCGAGGCAGCCGGCTTCGGCGGCGGCGGGGTCCACGGCTACCGCGCCCTGGAGGGCACCT
This sequence comes from Streptomyces sp. NPDC031132, assembly GCF_055570595.1. NCBI lineage: Bacteria > Bacillati > Actinomycetota > Actinomycetes > Kitasatosporales > Streptomycetaceae > Streptomyces > Streptomyces sp. NPDC031132. The sequence continues at coordinate 157,332 of NZ_JBVIGX010000010.1, read as the reverse complement.
TCCTCGGCGGCTGCCTCTTCTCGGGCCGCGCGGCCGGTCGCGCCGCAGCCAGGGCGGTGGGCTGAGGCGGTGGGCTGGGGCCGACACCGGCCCGGGACTCGGCCGCGGCCCGGGCCGCGGCTCCCGCTGGACGGGCGCGGGCGGACGTGCGGGTGCCGGTGGCGTGCTCGAGCGTCGGAAGGGGGAGGGGGACTGCCCCGCGAGCCGGCCGCCACCGGAGTGCCCGCTGCGCGCCGCCCCCGCCCGTGGTCCGGCGCACCCGCGGATCGCGTGACCGACCGAGAGAGCAGAGGGATCCGCATGGGTCCGTCGGCCCGTATCCCCAGCATCCTGGCCGGCCTGGTCCTCGCCGTCGGCGGCGCCTTCATCGCCGCCCCGGCCGCCACCGCCGCCCCCTCCGGCATCCAGGACTGCGAGCAGTACATCGTGCAGCACGGCAAGCAGGTCACGGACGCCGCCGGGCAGGCCTGTTAGGAGGGCACGGTCGGCAACCAGACCAGCTGCGCCGCGACCTGCAGGAGGCCGGTATGTCCGCGAGCGTTGCGGACGGGGCCTGCCGCGCGGCCCGCTAGGACGACACCCCCCAGGGCTGTCAGGGCCGTCAGGGCGTCTGCAGGCGTTCGACGACCCGGAAGCGTTCCGCGACGACCATCGTGTCGTCGGCCACCGTGAACTCCGGGTCGCCGAGCACCTCGCGGATCTCCGGCCCGTTCCAGAACCGCTCGTGGGAAACGCGCCATTCGGCCACGGACGCGTACCCCTCGCCCTCGTCCAGGGCGTGCCGCAGGTCCACCTCCGCGAGCGGCAGAACGCGTACGTCCGTCACTTCCAGGACGGCCACCGGACGTTCCGCGGAGTCCATGACCGCCCTCCGCCCGCCCACCGCCGGCAGGGGTTCGCCCGTGACCTCGTATTCGGTCAGCAATCCGGTCGTCGAGGTCTTCGCGCCGCTCAGCACCGCTGCCACCAGGCTGTCGCGCAGCGGCCCGGGGAAGGCGAACAGGGCCGGCGGGAGATCGTCGTACGTCGTCATGGGCCCACCCTACGGCCAGGCCCGCGGCCGTCGCGAACACGTTGTTCCGCCCCAACTAGGGTCATGTACATACCAGTTGAAACGCGCCACGCAGTGGACTGGACCTTGACGCGGAGCTGTGCCTACCGCTTTGCTGTGCGTGATCATCCAGCCAACCGTCCGCCCGCGCCCGTGCCCTGGAGGGAATCCCGCGGATGTCCCCGCCTCCGCCGCCCCTCGGCCGCGCCCGCAAGCGGGACGCCCAGCTCTTCGACCCGGCCCTCTGCGACACCGAGCTGGTCGACGTACGCGCCCAGTTCAGCCAGGGCCGCTGGGCCAAGGCCCGCTCCCTCCTCGTCGGCACCGGCGACGACTGGGACCGCCGCGGCCACCGCGTCGTCGTACTCGCCGAAACCCCGGCGGCCACCGCCTGGGCCCGCGAATGGCTGCTCGCCGAACCCGACAGCGCCGACGCCGCCACCCTGCTCGCCTGCGCCGCCGTCTTCACGGCGCTGCGCCGCAAGGGCACGCCCGAGGCCGCCGAACAGGCCTGCCGCCGGGCCGCCGCCCTGCTCCCGGCCGACCCCACCCCCTGGCTGGGGCTGCTCATGCTCTCCCGCGCCTTCGGCACCGAGGAGGAGTTCAGCCGCCACTTCGACCAGGTCCGCGCCCGCCACCGCGAGCACCACCACGCCCACCACCTGATGGTCGCCAGGCTGGCCGAGCACACCCCCGGCGCCGGCCACGACCCGCTCCACGAGGTCTACGACTTCGCCGCCTGGGCCGCCGAGGAGTCCCCGGCCGACTCCCCGCTCGCCGTCCTCCCGGTCATCGCCCACGCCGAGCGCTACCGCGTGCTCGCCGCCACCGAGGGCCGCACCCCCGACGGGGCCGCCGCCCACTGGTCGAACCGCCGCGCCCGCCAGGTGCTGCGCTCCGCCTTCGACTGGTGGCTCGAATGGGAACGCGAGGACCACCCCCGCAACCGGGTCGACCTCAACTTCCTGGCCCACGCCAAGCTCTGCGAGGGCCGCCCGGCCGAGGCCGCCGCCCTCTTCCACCGCATCGGCAGCCACGCCACGCCCGCCCCCTGGTCCTATCCGGACCTCGACCCGCACAAGGCCTTCCTCGCCGCCCGCAGCGCCGCACTCGGCACGGCCTGACGCGCACCCCGCTCGACCGCACCCCGCTCGACCGCACCCCGCTCGACCGAACGCTGCTCCACCGCACCGCACCCCGCTCCGCTCGACCCTCCCCCGAAAGGACACCCCGCCATGGCGACGGGCAGATCCACCACGCTCAGCACCGCGCCCGAGATCCGCACCTACAAGGGCCAGGACCGCGCGCTGCGCGCCGACCGCCTCGGCACGGCCGGCCTGCTGCTCTCCGTACTGGCCGCCAGCGCACCCCTGATGGTGGTCGCCGGCGTGATGCCCACCACCTTCGGCGTCATGGGCGTCGTCGGCCAGCCGCTGCTGTTCGTGATCCTCGGCATCGTCCTCGCGCTCTTCAGCATCGGCTACGCCGAGATGAGCCGGCACGTCCACAACGCCGGCGCCTTCTACGCCTACATCGCCCGCGGCCTCGGCCCCACCGCGGGCGCCGGCGCCTCGCTCGTCGCCCTCGTCGCGTACAGCGCCATGCAGGTCGGCGTCTACGGGATCCTCGGCTTCGAGATCTCCGGCCTGTTCGCCACCTACCTCCAGATCAACGTCGCCTGGTGGATACCGGCCCTGGCCGCCGTCGCCGTCACCGGCGCGCTCGGCTGGCTCAAGATCGACCTCAACGCCCGCGTCCTCGGGGTCCTCCTCCTGATCGAGTGCGCCCTCGTCGTCGTCTTCGACGTCGCCGCCCTCGGTGACCCCGGTCCCGAAGGCCTCTCGCTGCACGCCTTCAACCCCGAGACCCTCACCGGCGCCGGACTCGGCACCGCCCTCTGCTTCTGCATCGCCGCCTTCGTCGGCTTCGAGCAGTCCCCGGTCTACGCCGAGGAGACCAGCAAGCCCCACATCGTCGTCTCCCGCGTGATGTTCCTCGCCGTCGGCTTCGTCGCCCTCTTCTTCGCGTTCAGCGCCTGGGCCCTCACCGTCGCCACCGGCCCCTCCGAGGTCGTCAAGACCTCCGCCGAAGCCGGTCCCGGCCTGCTCTTCCAGCTCACCGAGGGGCGCCTCGGCGCCACCTTCACCGACGTCCTGCACGTCCTCTTCGTGACCGGCATGTTCGCGGCCATGCTCAGCTTCCACAACGTGGTCGCCCGCTACGCCTTCGCCATGGGCCGCGAGGGCCTGCTCCCGGCCGCCTTCGGCCGGACCAGCGCGGGCACCGGCGCCCCCGCCACCGGATCCCTCCTGCAGACCGTCATCTCCACCCTCGTCGTCCTCGCCTTCGCCCTCACCGACGACAAGCCCGCCGGCGACCCCACCGCGCCCGTCCTGCACCTGTTCACCTGGATGGGCAGCGTCGGCGCCCTCGGCGTGACCCTTCTCATGGCCGCCGCCTCCTTCGCCGTCATCGCCTTCTTCGTCCGCCGCGGCACCGCCGGCGCCCAGGTCTGGCGGCTCGTCGCGGCCGGCGCCGCCGGAGTCGCCCTGCTCGGCATCGCCGGGTACACGGTGAAGGACTTCGGCGTCCTGGTCGGCGCCGAGGAGGGCTCCGCGCTCAGCTGGCTCCTGCCCGGGATCATCGGCGCCGCCGTCGTGGGCGGGCTGCTGTACGGGGTCGTCCTGCAGCGCAGCCGCCCCGAGGTGCACGCCCGTATCGGCCTGGGGAACGAGGCCTTCCGCCTCGACCAGGCCGCGGAGGCCGCCCCCCGCGACTGACCCCCACCGCCTCGCTTTCGAGCTCGTACGAAGCCCCCGGCACCTGTTTCCATGGTCGCCGGGGGCTTCTGCGCGAGGAGGACGGGTTTTGGCCGTGGCCCGGCCTCATGGTCTCCTGTGTCGACAAAACCATCCGACCTCGCACAGGTGACACCACCCAGCTCCCCTGCGCGGCGGCCCGGACCTGCCTGTCCCACCCACGAAGGCGAAGCCCTACATGAGTGACCGCACCTTGACCGAGGCCCCGGCCCCGGCGTCCTCCCGCCACGTCGACGCCGGTGACGAGGGCTACAGCAAGGACCTCAAGTCCCGCCACATCAACATGATCGCGATCGGCGGGGCGATAGGCACCGGCCTGTTCCTCGGCGCCGGCGGCCGGCTCGCCAACGCGGGCCCCTCCCTCGCGATCGCCTACGCGGTGTGCGGCATCTTCGCCTTCTTCGTCGTCCGAGCCCTGGGCGAGCTCGTGCTCTACCGGCCCTCCTCCGGCGCGTTCGTCTCGTACGCGCGCGAGTTCATGGGGGAGAAGGGCGCCTACACGGCCGGCTGGCTGTACTTCCTGAACTGGTCCACCACCACCGTGGCCGACATCACGGCCGCCGCGACCTACGCGCACTTCTGGTCCATGTTCACCAGCGTCCCGCAGTGGGTCCTCGCCCTGATCGCCCTCGCCGTGGTCCTCACCGCGAACCTGATCTCGGTGAAGTACTTCGGCGAGATGGAGTTCTGGTTCTCCCTCGTCAAGGTCGCCGCTCTGGCGATCTTCCTGGTCGTCGCGATCTACCTCGTCGCCACCAGCCACGACATCGGCGGCCACACCCCGGGCCTGTCCACCATCACCGACAACGGCGGCATCTTCCCGTCCGGGGTCCTGCCGATGCTCCTGGTGGTCCAGGGCGTCGTCTTCGCGTACGCCTCCGTCGAGCTGTGCGGCGTCGCCGCGGGCGAGACCGAGAACCCCGAGAAGATCATGCCGAAGGCGATCAACTCGATCATGTGGCGCGTCGGCCTCTTCTACGTCGGCTCCGTCGTCCTGCTCGCGATGCTGCTGCCGTACACCGCGTACTCGAGCGAACAGAGCCCCTTCGTCACCGTCTTCGACAAGCTCGGCATCCCCGGCACCGCCGGCATCATGAACCTGGTCGTCCTGACCGCGGCGCTCTCCAGCCTGAACTCCGGCCTCTACTCCACCGGCCGCATCCTGCGCTCGATGGCCGTGTCCGGCTCCGCGCCGAAGTTCACCGGCCTCATGAACAAGGGCAAGGTCCCCTACGGCGGTGTCCTGTTCACCGCCGCCTTCGGCCTCGCCGGCGTCGGCCTGAACGCCTGGATGCCGAAGGACGCCTTCGAGCTCGTCCTGAACTTCGCCTCGCTGGGCATCCTCGGCACCTGGGCGATGGTCATGATCTGCTCGCTGTTCTTCTGGCGCCGCGCGCAGGAGGGCAGCCTCCAGCGCCCGTCCTACCGCCTGCCCTGGGCCCCGTACACGCAGATCGTCACGCTGGTGTTCCTGCTCACCGTGCTGGTCCTGATGTGGTGCGACGGCGGCGTCGGCCGCACCACGGTCCTGTGCGTCCCCGTCATCGGGGCCGCGCTCGTCGGCGGCTGGTTCCTGGTCCGCCGCCGCGTGGCGGAGATCGCCGCGAACCGCTGACGGCGCACGGCCGACCGTGAACGAAGAAGGACCCCGCCCGAGGCGGGGTCCTTCTCGTCGTCACGAGACCTGTCGCGACGGTCAGGCCTTCTTGACCACGCCGGACTTCAGCTGCATGGCACCGAAGCCCTCGATCCGGCAGTCGATGTCGTGGCCGTCCACACCGTCGACGAGCCGGATGTTGCGCACCTTCGTGCCCGCCTTGATGCCGGACGGGCTGCCCTTGACCTTGAGCGCCTTGACCACGGTCACGCTGTCACCGTCCCTCAGCACGTTGCCGACGGCGTCCTTGACGACCCGCTCCCCGGAACCGGGCCCGTCCTGCGCGCCGCCCTCGGCGGGAACCCATTCGTGGCCGCACTCGGGGCACACCACCAGGGCGTTCATCTCATACGTGTACTCACAGGAGCATTTCGGGCAAGGGGGAAGGTTCTCGATCACGCCTTCAGGGTAGCCCGCCCGGGAACGGGCCGGAGGAACGCAGGGAACGCCGCAAAACGCGAAGAACCCCACCGAAGTGGGGTTCTCGCTCTGTGTGTCCGAGGGGGGACTTGAACCCCCACGCCCGATAAAGGGCACTAGCACCTCAAGCTAGCGCGTCTGCCATTCCGCCACCCGGACAAGGTGTCTGTCTCGCGTCCCTTGCGGGCCGTTCCGACGTGGAAAACATTACCAAACATTCCGGGGCCCTCGATCACACCCCCCGACGGCCGGGGATCGCCCTTGGGGAGAGCCGTCCCACGCGCGAGGATGGGAGGCAGTCGGCACCGATCAGTGGGAGGAAGCAGCGTGAGCGAGTCGAGCGCGGGCAGGACCGTCTCCGGCGAGGACGAGGTCGTCGACCTCTGCCGGGACCTCATCCGGATCGACACCAGCAACTACGGGGACCACTCCGGACCCGGCGAGCGCAAGGCGGCCGAGTGGGTCGCGGAGAAGCTCGCCGAGGTCGGGCTGGAGCCGCAGATCTTCGAATCCCACAAGGGGCGCGCCTCGACCGTCGCGCGCATCGAGGGGGAGGACCCGTCGAGGCCGGCGCTGCTGATCCACGGCCACACGGACGTCGTGCCGGCGAACGCCGCCGACTGGACGTACGACCCCTTCGCGGGCGAGATCGCCGACGGCTGCGTGTGGGGCCGCGGCGCCGTCGACATGAAGGACATGGACGCGATGACGCTGGCCGTCGTACGCGACCGGCTGCGCAGCGGCCGCAAGCCCCCGCGGGACATCGTGCTGGCCTTCCTCGCCGACGAGGAGGCGGGCGGCCTGTACGGCGCCCGGCACCTCGTGGACAAGCACCCCGGGCTGTTCGAGGGGGTCACCGAGGCGATCGGCGAGGTCGGCGGCTTCTCGTTCACCGTCAACGAGAACCTGCGGCTGTACCTGGTGGAGACCGCCCAGAAGGGCATGCACTGGATGCGGCTCACGGTGGACGGCACCGCGGGACACGGCTCGATGACGAACAACGACAACGCCATCACGGAGCTGTGCGAGGCCGTGGGCCGCCTCGGCCGCCACCAGTGGCCGGTCAGGGTCACCAAGACCGTACGGTCCTTCCTGGACGAGCTCTCCGACGCGCTCGGCACCCCGCTCGACCCCGACGACATGGACGCGACCCTGGCCAAGCTCGGCGGCATCGCCAAGATGGTCGGCGCGACGCTGCGCAACTCGGCCGCCCCGACCATGCTCGGCGCCGGCTACAAGGTGAACGTCATCCCCGGCCAGGCCACCGCGCACGTCGACGGCCGCTTCCTGCCCGGCTACGAGGACGAGTTCTTCGCCGACCTCGACCGGATCCTCGGCCCGCGCGTCAAGCGCGAGGACGTGCACGGGGACAAGGCCCTCGAGACGGACTTCGACGGGAAGCTCGTCGACGCCATGCAGGGCGCCCTCAAGGCCGAGGACCCGATCGCGCGGGCGGTCCCGTACATGCTGTCGGGCGGTACGGACGCCAAGTCCTTCGACGACCTCGGCATCCGCTGCTTCGGCTTCGCCCCGCTGCAGCTGCCGCCGGAGCTGGACTTCGCCGGGATGTTCCACGGGGTGGACGAGCGGGTGCCGGTGGACGGGCTGAAGTTCGGCGTGCGCGTGCTCGACCGATTCATCGACAACTGCTGAAAATCGGGAACGTGTGCGTTTTCCACTGAGAAGAGTGAATGCGCTCATACGCTCGTAGCCCTGGTGATCCCTCCTCGTTACAGGTGGTGCGGTCCGCGGCTGGGACCGCATTGCCAACTAGGAGGAACAATGTTCAAGAAGGTTGTCGCCGCTGCGGCTGCCACCGGTGGTCTGGTTCTCGCGGGTGCGGGCCTGGCCCACGCCGACGCGGAGGCCCAGGGCGCGGCCATCGGGTCCCCCGGTGTCCTGTCCGGCAACGTCGTCCAGGTCCCGGTCCACGTGCCCGTGAACGTCTGCGGTAACACCGTCAACGTCATCGGCCTGCTGAACCCGGCCTTCGGCAACACCTGCGTCAACGCCTGACGCGTCTGAAGTCTTGGGCCCCGGAGCGCATTCCAGCGCTCCGGGGCCGCCGGGGTTCCGGGCCCGGCTGTTCGTCCACAGCAAGGGGACGACGACCAACGCAACACAAAATCCCGACCACCC